>CBDTVH010000173.1:0-5390 GCA_965363665.1 uncultured Yoonia sp.
GATGGCTGCGATTGTCGCTATGGCGATGCCGATTACTGCTATATTGAAGGTGATTAATCCGCGTGACCCGCACGCCGCTGATACCGCCGCATAGACGAAGATAAAGTGCAGCGTCCAGACGCAGACCGGAAGCGCTATATTGCGCAGCGTCGCAAGGCGTAAATCGGTCATGGCCCCACCACCAGAATGAACGCGGTGACAACGACCATCACCGCCGTGGTTTTGGCGTAGGTGGCGCGGTGCAGTTCCGGCCGGGTCTGGCCGGGTGCGACCATACCGGTGAATTTGCGTGCGGTCATAAACAGGCTCCACAAGAAAACGACAACAAGATGTGTGATGACAAAGGCGACGGTGGCCCAAAGGGTCGCACCCAGAGCCGTGGCCTGCGGGTCGATTGGCAAGATGCCAACGACCAGAGCGGCCGACGTGATGATGGTCGCTGCCGAAACGCCGATATCCAGCGCCAGACTTCCGCCACTATGGCGCGCCCACATCGCAAGTGCTGCAACAGCCACGCCCGTGATGCCGGCAACAATGATCGGAATGACCGAGGCTTGGCCCGCAATCTCGGCCATATCGGGTCTGACGTTCCACAGATAGAGTACGGCGAAGAGCAAAGACGCGAACAGGGACCCCATGATCAAAAGCGTGCCAATCGTCGCGATATGCGTATGCCCGCGTGGATCGACCGCATCGACCGGCAAAATGCCTTCCTGACCGCTGTCGTGGGTGTCACCGGTCTGTGACGGCTCCCATGCCCAAATCGTGAAAGCAATGAGCGAAACGACGGCACCGATCGCGCAAACCCAGTACAGGCTGGCCAGCGTGGCCCCGAAGAGAAGCGCAAGTCCGAAAGCGGCCCAGAACGGCACCCATGTCGGATTGGGCAATCGCACGATCTGCAGCGGTTCCCCCGTTACCGGGTGGCAACCGACCGTTTCGCGGTACCCATGGGGGGCATCGCGCAGGATGCCGTCGATCTTATGGGCTGGATTGTCCAGCAATTCGGGTTGGTCCCACAACGGTTCACGGCTGTGGATACGCGGAATGGAATGAAAGTTATGGCCTGGGGCGACGGGGGGATAAAGCCACTCAAGCGTGCCGGCCCCCCACGGGTTACGTTCTGCACGCGGGCCGGTCCAACGGTGACGAATGAAATCCCACACAAAGACGGCGACGCCTGCCGCCAAAATGAACGAACCGATCGTCTACAGCATGTTCAGCCGATCCCATCCCAGCCCCTCGGGGTAGGTGGCAATGCGGCGCGGCATACCGCGCATGCCGGTCAGGTGCATCAGGAAAAATGTGACATGAAAGCCGATGAACATCAGCCAGAAGGCCCATTTCCCCAGACGCTCTGACATCATCCGTCCGGTAAAATGCGGTGTCCAATAGTAGAACGCGCCGATCAGTGGAAACACCATACCGCCGATCAGGACGTAGTGCAGGTGTGCCACCACGAAGTAGGTATCATGTGCCTGCCAATTGAAAGGCACGGCGGCCAGCATCACACCGGTCAGCCCGCCCAGAACGAAGATGAACAAGAACCCCAGTATAAAAAGCATCGGCACCGTCAGCCGTGGCCGCCCCAGCGATAGAGTCGCAATGAAAGAGAAAATCTGGACCCCGGTCGGGACTGCGACAATCGTGGAGGCCGCCGAGAAAAGGGCCAGCGATATGCTTGGCAGACCAGTGGCAAACATGTGGTGCGCCCAGAGCCCGAAACTGATGAAGCCCATTGTCACGATGGCGGCGACTGCAAAACCATATCCAAACAGCGGTTTGCCCACAAAGGTTGGTAGCATCGTGGCGACCATTCCAGCGGCGGGCAGGAAAATGATGTAGACCTCTGGATGTCCAAACAGCCAGAACAAGTGCTGCCATAGTAAGGGGTCTCCGCCCAAAAGCGGATCAAAGAACGGCAGCCCAATCAGGCGTTCCGCCTCAAGCAGGATTGATCCGATGATGAGCGGCGGAAACCCAATCGCGATCATGAAAGCCGTGATCAGCATGTACCACGCGAAAATCGGTATCTTGGTCAGCGACATACCGGGCGCGCGGGTGCACAGGATGGCCGCTATAATCTCGACCGCGGCGGTTACGGATGCGATTTCGGCAAAGGTGATCCCGATCAACCAAAAGTCTGCCGACAGGCCGGGGGTGTATTCCTTGGTCGAAAGCGGGGTGTACATGAACCAGCCACCGTTGGGGGCCGCGTCCAGCAGAAACGACGACATCACGATGATACCGCCGAAGAGATAACACCAATAGCCGAATGCGCCCAGACGCGGGAACACCAGGTCGCGCGCGCCCAGCATCAAAGGCAGCAGATATACGGCGAACCCTTCAAGGATCGGGATCGCAAACAGAAACATCATCAGCGTGCCGTGCATGGTAAAGACCTGGTTGTAGGTCTCGGCATCCATGAATGTGTTGTTCGGGACGATCAGTTGCACCCGGACCAGCAGCGCCAGAAACCCCGCGATCAAAAAGAAAATCAGACCGGTGACGATGAACCGCTGGCCCACGACCCGGTGCGATACCGACGACAGCTTGCGCCACCCGATCGGGGCGGCCCAGACATTTTCGTAACGGGGCAGTTCATCGGACAGCACCGGCCCCTGTTGGGATGCATCGGTCATTTCAGGCTATCCAGATAATGCGCCAGCGCCCGCAAATCCGGCCCGCTGAGGTGGTTGTAGGACGGCATGTTCGCGCCCGGTTTCATGTCTTGCACATCTGCAATCCAGCCGGCCAAGTTGCCGACGTTCGTTTCCCACATGCCGGCACCGATGGCGGCACGCCCGCCCACCCGGCTCAGGTCCGGGCCAACGTATCCGACCTCTGCGACGCCACGGACGACGTGACAGGCAGCGCAGCCCGCGTTCACGAACACCTCGCGTCCCTGGACCAGTTGCAGCGTGTCGGCGTCGCGTGCCTCTTCGTCGAGGCTATCAAGGAAAAGAACGAACGCTTCGGGTGAGATGACTTTGACTTCAAAGGCCATCAGCGGATGCGACAGCCCGCAGAATTCAGCGCATTGCCCGCGAAAGCGGCCTTCCCGCGTGGCCGTGACCGTCAACTCATTCACCCTGCCCGGGATCATGTCCATTTTGCCGCTGATCGACGGGATCCAGTACGAATGAATCACGTCGTCGGATTTCAGCCGAAAGGTCACTGGCACGCCTTGCGGCAAGATAATCTCATTGGCATCACGCAGGGCATTGCCGTCGGGGTCGTATACCACGTCCCACCAGAATTGATGGCCCGTCACTTCGATGACATAGGCCTCTTTGTCGACCCGACCGATTGCGGCAAGCGTATAGGTCGACCCGATGACGAGAGTAACCAGCGCCACGATTGGAAAAGCCACGCCACCGACCCAGATCCACCATGTATGGCCGGCAGTCTGGCGACGCCATGCAAACCACACAAAGCTCATGACGATCACGAATATGACTGCCGCTGCGACTGTTATCAGGATTGTAAGGGTTAGCGTCGCCTCAGCGCCGGATCCTGCACCGGTCAGCGCCGTCTGGACGTCAAATTGGCCCAAGGTGCTGTCGGTATAGAGCTCATCACCGTTCATTGGTCGCGGTCCAGCGTATAAAGATATGCTGCCATGTGCCGTGCATCCGCCTCTGTTACGTCCAGATCGGGCATCGCTGTGTCAGGTGCAAAGAGGGGCGGGTTAATCAGCCAGCGTGTGAGGTCACCCGGGGTGTTGCTGAGGACGCCTGCGACATAGGCCCGTTTTGAAAACCCGGCCAGCGATGGGCCGACAGAGCCGCGAGCGCCACTGACACCGGGGATTATGTGACAGGCCCCGCAACCATAATCGGTCATCAGTTGGTGCCCTTGGTCCGCATCGCCGTTGAGAACCTGCAATTGCATTGTCTGCCATTCGGGCTGGGCGTCGACAGGGCCGGCATCACGCCAGGCCGTCAGGCGCGCCCATTGCTCTGCCCGGTCCGCAAGCCACCCACCGACCGGGTCACGGACGGGCGATGCCGTTGACCAGGCCACCACGAAAACAGTAAGCAAAAGCGACGCCGCGATCATGCTGGCTATGGCAACTGGATGCTGGGTCGCGCCTTGTTTTGCAGGGTCCTTCGCCATCGCAGCTTCAATCGACGACTTGGACTGCGTTGGCGGGGTCAGCGACCACAGGCGGAGCCACGTAGGGCATGGTCAGTGCGTTATGGACCCTGTTGTAATACTCGCTGACTGCGCGCATGTCTTCGTCTGACATTTTATCGGCTATCGTGCTCATCACGTTCATGGCGTCGTTGTCGCGTACACCGTCACGCCACAGTTGCAGCTGATAGACCATGTATTCAGCGTATTGCCCTGCCAGATATGGCACAGATGGCGGGTTGCCCGTGCCCTGCGGTCCGTGGCAGTTGACGCAGGCCGGTATGCCTTTTTCGGCCGATCCGACAGCCGCCAGTTGTCCGCCCCATTGCATCAAGGATTGATCGACGATGCCCAAGGGTGTCACGACGGGCGCGACAACAGCCGCATAATAGGCGCTGACCGCTTCGCGTTCGCGATCGGTCAGCCGCGTGGCAATGCCGCTCATGACCTGGTTCGGGCGGGCGCCAGAGGCATAGTCATTGAGTTGTTTATACATATACCAGCCCGGTAACGCAGCGAGGCGCGGAAACGCACCTGATCCGTCACCTTGCCCTTCAGCGCCGTGGCAGGTGATGCAAGCCATGCCAGAGCCCCCGTTTTCAGCGCCTCCCATCGCCACCAGCCGACCCAGTTCAAGCAGATCGTCGTCAGGGGTTTCATCGCTGATAGTGGCGTTGAAGAGAACACGTTCATCATCCAATCGGGCCTGAATATCCGAAATATCGGGGCTGAGCGTCGATTGCGCCAACAGAACCGTTGCTCCTAAAGCGGTTGCGATACCGGCAAGAAGCGCCATTTTCTTAGGTGAATTCAGTTTCATTGTTTGCCCTTTCTAGGCGTCCATCAAGGGGCGCGGATTGGTCAAATAATCGTTCTTCATGTGCTCCAGCGTCCAATAGGCCAGCCCCATCAGCGGCCCCGTGGGGTTGTAGCCAAGGTTTTGCGGGAACAGGCATGCACCAAAGACAAAGACGTTGTGGTGGTCCCACATCTGTCCGAACCTGTTGACGACGCTGGTCGTCGGATCGGTTCCCATGATGGCTCCGCCGACGTTGTGTGTGGTCTGGTAAGGCACGATGGAATAATCATTGCCCTCTGCTGCCAGATTGACGGAACTGACGCTGGTGACGTTGTCCATGTTTTGGGCAATCTCGACGGCGCGGTTCATGACGTAGTCGGACATCTTGCGGTCATTGTCGGGAAAGTTGAACGTCATCCGCATCAACGGTCGGCCATAAGCGTCCGTCCACGTC
>CBDTVH010000174.1:0-5387 GCA_965363665.1 uncultured Yoonia sp.
CCGGTATGATGCTGAGTTGGCAGCGCGACTGCGTCAGAATGGTCCGCAATGCAGGGTAACACGGATCTTCGATCGCCGCGCGCCTGCGACTGTTCAGCAAGACCTGCGCAGAAAGCCAAAGTGCGTTCTGCGCACCCATGGTGATCAGAATTTCATCGGGGTTTGCCAAAATACCCCGCCGAGGCAGCGTTTGCCTTGCAATGAAATCGACCAACTGCGGGTCGTCGCCATCAAAATAATCGGACGTCAGCGCACTGAAATCCCGCATCCCCAAAGCACGCAATGCGCAAAGCCGCCAGTTGGCGCTGTCGAACAGTGTTTTGTCGGTTTGCCCATAGATGAAGGGATAACGGTAATCCGCCCAATCCGCAGGCTTGTCGAGGCTGAGGCCCGGCGTGAACCGCTGACCTATCGTGCGGTTCCAATCGACAGTTCCGGTGTTAAAGCGCTGGGCGGGAAATGCTGGTGGCTCTGGCGCATTGTCCGAGACGAAATACCCCGAACGCCCGCGCGAGGTCAGATAATCGTCGGCAACCAGTTCGGTATACGCCAGTGTCACAGTGATCCGGCTGACGCCAAGGTGCGCTGCCATCTTGCGCGATGATGGTAGCCTTTCACCGGGTCTAAACCGCCCGGCAAGGATACCTTGCGCCACCATCTGCTGAATGCGTGCCTGAAGCGTGCCTTCGGCAGAGGGATCGAGAAAGAAGGTTTCGACGGAAATCGACATGGCCTGGCCTTAGTTAGGCTTCCAGACTGGACCTAAGCTTGATGAACTGCAAGCCAAGGTATTTTTCCATCGGGCGGAATTTCGATCAATCCTGCGTTTTCCGCGACGGAGATGCAGTGCGCGCACGTTTCATGATTGACCCCATGCGGAGATTATTCGTGAAACTGATGCAAATAGCCTTTATTGCGGTGCTGGGCACCATGTGCCTTGCAACTGTTGCAACCTCCAAGACGATCCATCCACCTTGCGAGGTGTCGGTGCAGGAAGTGACTGCCACTGCACCGACAAAGATCTAGCCCAAGACGCGGGTGATCGCTTCGTCGACTGCGGCTGTGATCTGATCCAGATCGTCAGCCGTTGCAATCAACGATGGCGCGAACAACAGCGTGTTGTTGTAGCCCGGCAGTGATCGGTTCGTCGCACCGATGATGATGCCCTGCGCCATGCAGTCAGCCACAATAGCGCCAACTTGTTTTTCGTGGACAGGTTCCTTGGTCTGGCGATCCATCACCAGCTCGGCGCCTGCAAACAGGCCCATGCCGCGTACGTCGCCGATCCACTTGTGCTTTTCCATCAGCGCATGCAGGTTGCCCTTCAGATGCTCACCCATGGCGACCGAGTTCCCGCGCAGGTCTTCTTCCTCGATGATTTTCATGTTCTCGATGGCGGCAGCAGGGCCACCGGTGCAGCCGCCAAAGGTCGAGATATCGCGGAAGTAACCCAAGTGATCGGTGTCATCCTTGAACATGTCGAAGACGCGATTTGTCGTCACACAGCAGGAAATCGCGGCATAGCCAGAGGCCACGCCCTTGGCCATCGTCACGATATCGGGTTGCACGCCAAACTGCTGATAGCCAAACCACGTGCCGGTCCGGCCGATGCCGCAGACCACTTCGTCGATGTGCAGCAAAATATCGTATTTCTTGCAGATTTCCTGCACGCGTTCCCAATATCCCTTTGGCGGCACGATAATGCCGCCGCCAGCCGTGATCGGCTCAAGGCACAGCGCGCCGATAGTGTCTGCACCTTCGGCAAGGATGACATCTTCAATCGCCTGAGCTGCTTTCGCGCCATATTCTTCCCCAAGGCTGCCGTCCTGTGAACGGTATTCCATGCAATGCGGAACACGCACGAAACCGGGTGTGAAGGGGCCATATTGCGCGTTGCGCTCGTCCTGACCGCCCGCCGACATCGCGGCGATGGTTGATCCGTGATAATCGCGCTCGCGATACAGGATCTTTTGCTTTTTGCCGCCATAATGCTTGTGGCTGATCTGGCGGACCATCTTGAAGGCTTTCTCATTCGCCTCGGAGCCGGAGTTGGTGTAGTAAACCCGGTCAAGCCCCGGCATCTTGTCGATCAGCATTTCTGCAAACTGCGCGCCCGGGATCGTGCCGGCGGTGCCGCCAAAAAAGCACATCTTCGTCACAGCATCCGAAATCGCCTTGCCGATCCGCTCACGGCCGTAGCCGACGTTCACGGTCCAGACACCACCCGAGACGGCGTCGATATGCTCTTTTCCCTTGATGTCCCACACGCGCAGGCCCTTGCCTTCGACGATGATGCGGGGGTCAATCTTCTCGTAGGGTTTATGCTGGCTGAGGTGGTGCCAGACATGTGCCCGGTCAGCTTCGATCACGTTGTCGGGATCGTTTGCGAATGTCTGCGTATCCATGTCCGATGCTCCATAAGAAATGGGGCGGGCGACACGAATCTCATTCTGTCCGTTCGTCCGCGATTGCAACAGTTTGCCTACAGGTCGCTGTAACGCGATAGGGCCAGATATACCGTATGATTATATCCAAAAACACACCGCAAGGCAATGCTGGGCGGCAGGCGCACCCTTCAAAACATTGAAAAAAGCATTGAAAAGTTCAAGTCGCCCGCTGGACCAAACTGAATTGCCGTCCGCAAAGCAGGATAATCAATGATTGACGTGAGGCTTTGAATTTCTTTGGCTATGCGTCGACTTGCCGCTTCTGAGGGCATCCAAAGAAGCGCGAGGCCAAACAGGCGTCATTTTGGCGTCAAACAACCGGCTGCGTATGTTGAGGCTTGGAACCCAAGGTTTTTCATGCTCAGCTATAATTTCAAGGCGGGACAACCGCTAAAAAGGGTGGCCCTCAAACCAGGGGCTGCAACATGGGAGATCGAAAATGAACATTAAGAACGCACTTATGGGCGCTGCTGCCAGCGTTGCACTGTTGACAGGTGCCACACAAGCGGTTGCCGATGCCCACGGTGAAATCACTGTCGCGTACTTCCTCGAATGGCCGATGCCGTTCCAGTACGCCAAGGTAAACGGCACCTATGACGAAGAGATGGGCGTCAAGGTAAACTGGGTCAGCTTTGACAGCGGCACGGCGATGTCGGCGGCGATGGCATCCGGCGATGTGCAGATTGCCGTCAGCCAAGGTGTTCCGCCATTTGTGGTTGCAACATCCGCCGGTCAGGACCTTCAGATCCTTGATGTGGCCGTATCCTATGCCGAGAACGACAATTGTGTCGTGTCTTCCGGCCTCGAAATCGACAAGGACAGCGCCGGCGAACTGGCTGGCAAGAAAGTTGCCGTGCCACTTGGGACAGCTGCACACTATGGCTTCCTGCGCCAAATGGACCACTTCGGTGTCGACCTTGCCTCGCTTGACGTTGTTGACATGGCACCCGCCGAAGGTGCGGCTGCCTTGGCGCAAGGCCAGGTCGATATGTCCTGCGGCTGGGGCGGTGCATTGCGCCGCATGAAAGAGCACGGGAACGTGTTGCTGACCGGTGCCGAGAAGGAAGAGCTGGGCATCCTCGTCTTTGACGTGACATCCGCGCCGGCAGGTTTCGTTGCCGAAAACCAGGATCTCGTTGCGAAATTCCTCAAGGTGACTGCGGACGCAAATGCTGCATGGAACGATGGATCGGGTGTCGCCGAGATGCTGCCGGTGATCGCAAATGACGCAGGTATGGACGAAGACGCAACAGCCGAGACGATGGCGACATTCGTGTTCCCTGACGTTTCAACACAGCTTTCCGAGGCATGGCTTGGCGGTGCTGCACCGTCCTTTATGAAGGGTGTGGCTGACGTATTCGTTGAATCCGGCTCGATCCCGGCGGCGCTGGATAGCTATGAAGGTGCGGTGAACACCGGCCCATTGATGGCTGTCAGCGATATGTAAATCGCTTTTGCTGGCGCGCACCGGACTGCGCGCCAGCAGTTCTTTCCCATGATAATCCCTGCCGCAGCAGAGCAAGGATTTTCAGGGGAAATAACGGGGTACGCCATGTCAGGGTTACAAATAGATAAGCTGTCGATGCGGTTCGATCTGCCCAACGGGTCGTCGGTGCAGGCATTGAAGGACGTCTCACTTGACCTGAAGGCAGGCGAATTGCTGTCGGTTCTGGGCCCATCGGGATGTGGCAAGACGACGCTTTTGAACATCGTTGCGGGGTTTCTGGCCCCGACCGAAGGGCAAATCATTCTCAATGGTCACCGGGTGACCGGCCCCGCCGCGGAACGCGGTATGGTCTTTCAGCAAGGCGCCTTGTTTGAATGGATGAGCGTGCGTGAAAACGTGGGCTTCGGTCCGTCCATGAAGGGCATGCCGAAGGCCGAGAAAGCCAAGATTGTGGATCACCTTCTTGATGTGGTCGGTCTTCAGGACTTTAAGGAAAAGGCGGTTTACGAACTGTCCGGCGGCATGCAGCAGCGCGTGGCTTTGGCCCGTTGCCTTGCCAACGAACCTGATGTGATCTTGATGGACGAACCCTTGGGCGCATTGGACGCTTTGACGCGTGAAAAGATGCAAGGGCTGGTCCTGAAGCTTTGGAAGGAAACCGGCAAGACGATCATCCTGATCACGCACTCGGTCGAGGAAGCGCTGTTGCTGGGTGAACGCCTGCTTGTCATGGCACCACGCCCGGGCCGCATCCACAAGGAATACCGGCTGCCATTTGCCGAGATGGGGGTCGGTCAGGACCTGCGCGAGGTCAAGAAACACCCCAAGTTTGCTGAAGTCCGCGAGGAAATCCTTGGGATGATCTGGGATATGGAAGAAGAAATCATGGGCCGGACGGAGGACGCATAATGGAATTGCTCGCAGACCTCTGGGGTGAGCTTTGGGCCGTCTTGACGACGCTCTTTGCGGCGGCCCCCTATATTATCGGCTATGTCCTGATCATCCTTCTTATGATGGTGATCTGGAGCGGCATAAAACGCCTGCTTACGCCGAAACATGACTATGGATCGCTGAAAACAGTAACCTTTGGCGATGAAAGCGCCGTGACGTCGAATACCGCAGCGTCGGTGGTGTCCATCGTGCTGATTTTTGTCCTTTGGGGTGCGTTTACCGGCTCAAAACTGTTGCCGGGTTTCATGCATGCGCCGGGTCCGTTTCTGGGCGAGGGGAGCTTTGAATACACGATCACGACGGCTTCGGGCGAAAGTGATATGGCCACGGTCTCGGTCGTTGTGCACCCCACTGGCGAAGAGGTGGACGCGCCCGAAGTGACAGAGGGCGACGGCATTGCCAAAAATGATGCAATCGCGATCCCGGTTTATCGTAGCGAGCTGTTGCGGGTTGATCGCAATGACGAAATGGGCCGCGACGAAGAGACGTTCGTTACCGCCGTTGACGGTCAGGCCATCGCGCCCGGTGGATCGGTCGACGTG
>CBDTVH010000175.1:0-5375 GCA_965363665.1 uncultured Yoonia sp.
GAAGGCGGTACAGTTACCAATTCCGGTGGAAACACACCGCCGGGGAAAAACTGATTTTTCTGCAGTAGTATGATCGCTATCGACAGTCAGAACGCCACCCCATCCGGGTGGCGTTTTTTTGCTCGATGGCTTGAGCCCTTAAATAATCTCATCTTCATCAAACAGCGGATCATCTGATAGCTGATCGTTGAGGTCGGTCATCATTTCCTCGGCGCGCAGGACGGACTTGACGCGCGCGAGGTGAAAGACCGCATCGCCCTCATTGACCACCGGCATGACAGCCCGGCCAATAATGATGCCGCGAAACGGTGCGCAGATTTCCCGCTCTGACTCACCAAAAGGGTCAGAAACGGCGGCCAGAAGCTCACCCTCGGTCACGACATCACCTTCGGCACGGAAATTCCGCAAGAGGCCGCCCGCTGGTGCACGCAGCCATTTGCTTGAGGAACAGTACTGCGACGGCGCTTTTGGTTTTGCAATGCCCTTGGCAGATACCATTCCCAGATGCCGCAGCACCCTGAGAATACCGGCCACGCCAGCCCGGATCGACATCTCATCAAACCGCAGCCCTTCGCCCGCTTCGAACAGCAAAATATCTTTGCCCAAACCCTTCGCGGCACCGCGCAATGACCCATCACGCAGGGCCGATTCCAGAATGACAGGCGCACCGAATACTTCGGCCAACTCGGCAAGCCTTGGGTTGTCAGGCGAGATACGAATTTGCGGAACGTTGGTTCTGTGGATCGCTGCTGAATGCAGATCAATACCCAGATCGCAGCGGGCGACGATCTTGTTCAGGAACAAATGCGCCAATCGCGCCGCAAGGGATCCGCTTGTGGTTCCGGGAAACGAACGGTTCAGATCACGGCGGTCGGGCAAATATCGGGAATGGTTCATAAAGCCAAACGCATTCACGATCGGGATCACAATCAACGTACCGCGCAGCCCCTTGAGATTGGAGGCACGCAGCAAACGCCGCACGATTTCAACACCGATCACCTCGTCGCCGTGAACACCTGCACTGACGAAAACGGTAGGGCCGTCCAGTCGACCATGAATGATGTGTACGGACATTGACACAGGTGTGTGATCGGACAAGACACTGACGGGAAGGTCAACGGTTCGTCGGGTGCCTGCGGGAATTTCGCACCCGTTCAATGTGAAAGCGGCGCGTCGCGGCATCAGCCCTTGCCCCTTGTTCTTGTGGCACCGGGCTTGGCGGACTTTTCGATATAAGCGATAATCTTTCCCGCCACATCCAATCCGGTTGCCTTTTCAACCCCTTCCAGGCCCGGTGAGGAATTGACCTCCATCACGACAGGCCCGCGCGCAGAGCGCAACATGTCGACACCACACACGTTCAGCCCCATTGTCTTTGCGGCTTGCGCAGCGGTGGCACGTTCAGCGGGTGAGAGCTTGACCAGTTCAGCTGATCCGCCACGGTGCAGGTTGGACCGGAAATCATCTTCTGCCCCGGTCCGCTTCATTGCGGCGATGACCCTTCCACCGACAACGATCGCGCGAATGTCAGTGCCACCCGCCTCCTTGATGAACTCCTGAAGAAGGATGTTCACTTTCGCACCCCGGAACGCTTCGATCACGGACGTCGCAGAGCGGTCGGTGTCTGCAAGGACAACACCAATCCCTTGGGTCCCTTCAAGAAGTTTGATCACAATGGGGGCGCCGCCCGCCAACGCCAGAACCTCGCCTGTTTGTTTGGGGTCATGCGCAAAGGTCGTCACGGGCAGGCCGACACCATCGCGCGCCAAAAGCTGCATCGAACGCAGCTTGTCACGTGATCGGCCTACTGCGACACTTTCGTTCAAGGGATAGACACCCATCATTTCGAACTGACGCAGGACGGCCAGTCCGTAAAATGTGATAGAGGCACCGATCCTTGGGATGACCGCATCGAACCCTTCAAGTTTCTTGCCGTTGTAATACATCTCTGGCCGACGCGACGCGATGTTCATATAGCATCGCAGCGTGTCCACGATGTGAAACTCGTGCCCGCGGCTTTCAGCGGCCGCCTTGAGCCTTTTATGCGAATAGAGGTCCGGATTGCGTGCCATCATTGCGATTTTCATCAGAAAATCCTTTCCGCCATTGGGGCTGTGTCCAACCTCACTTTGATGAGAGGTTGGTCTTACGGGTGTGAACGGCTATGTTTTGTTTCTTTAGCGCGGTGCGTCCGATAATCATGGGTAAACGCATGTTGCTGCGATCGGTAAGCGAGACCGTGATCGGCCAGCTGCGCCCGGCAATGATAACAGGCGTTTTGATGATCACTCTTTCTTCGGGCACGCCGCTTGTGTTCTTGATATGTCGAATGTCGTGAACAGGAGTTTCGATCCACAGGTTGGGCTCTGCCACCTCGATATCAACGTGGAAGCGGACCCATTGCACATCTTCGCGCATATAGGTTTCGATCTGCATCGCATGCAGCGCTGATGTCCGTGCACCGGTGTCCAACTTTGCTTTGACATTGTGCAGATCAAGCCCGGGCAGGTCGATATACTCCATCCATCCCACAACACTGAGATCGGGTTTCGGCTTTCGCACTTTGAGATGAGGGGTCATTTTCACACCAATTAACGAATTGTCAGCGATATACTGCTGAGGACAAGAGAGAAACAGGCCACATCAGGGACCGCGGTAAGAAATGGGCTGCTGGGTGCCATCGGATTATTTTGTGTCTTGCGCATTGCAGGCTTCTTTCCGCGACCTCCTTAAATGGTAATAATATTTTGTCTATAGACAAATAAGTCTTTGCAAATATGGTGCCTGCATGATGGATATGGAAGACACGGCCAAGCGGCTTGCATCTCTTTACGGGGAAAGCTTTGGCGGCAAGCCCACGGGACGATACCGGATCGCATCAAAACTCGTGCGCGATATGACTGGTCGTCGCCGGTTGTATCCCGAAGACGTGCAGTCCTTGACCCGTGCCATGCTGGAAGAGGGCTATGTGCTTATCGACATGGACAGCTTCTTTGTCGTGCTCAGCGCCAATGCCTTCGTCAATTACCGACGCGCAAATGCTGAAGTGGCAAACGGGCAGGGGCGCCATCATCAATAGTCGCCGCGCGGGCCAACGGTGAAACGCAAGCCTCTCTGTTAGGCCACCCCTACAGACCAAGTTGGCCGAGTTTTCCCGTCTGCCGCGTTGCCAGCGCGTCCACTTCACGTTTCGTCGCGGTGCTCAGGGCACCGCCGGGTTTGCGGACCGTATCATGTGCAATCACCCCGCGCTGCGCCAGCGTGTATTTGCGGATCGCCAATCCCAGCCCGGGTTGCGCCTCATATCGTATCATGGGCATGTAGGCGTCAAAGATATCGCGCGCGTGGTCCAGATCGCCACCGCGATGTGCAGCCACGACCTGCGCCATCATTTCGGGGTAGGCAAAGCCGGTCATCGCACCGTCAGCACCGCGCAGCATTTCCTCCAGCAGAAATAGCCCGCCATTGCCGCACAGGATCGAAATACGCCGCGCGTCGGCGTCGGATGCCTTGCGCAATGCGCTGATCTTTTCCAGCCCCGGCCAGTCTTCGTGCTTGAGCATGACGCAGGTGGGGCAGTCTTCGACCACTTGCAGGATCACCTTCGTGGGGATCACGACGTTTGTGACCAGCGGGAAGTCCTGTAGCACGAAAGGCGCATCGCCCAACACTTCTGCCGTATTGTGGTAGTAGGTCACGATCTGGTCGTCCGTCTTCAAGCTGCCGGGTGGCGCGACCATCACGCCTGCTGCCCCAAGGTCCATCGCGGCATCGCTGAGTGTTTTCATCGCAGCAAAGCCGGGGGCAGAGACGCCCACGACAATCGGCACGGTGCTGCGTGCGGTGACCCGCTTGACCACGGCGATGGATTCTTCCGCCGTCAGTTTGCCAGCTTCGCCCATCATCCCAAGAATGGTGAGGCCGGTTGCCCCTTTCTCAATGTAGAAATCGACCATCCGGTCCACGCTGTCCCAATCCAGCGCGCCGTCAGGCAGAAATGGGGTGACGGCGATGGTAAAGACCCCTTGGGCGGTTTCATCAAGCATCTGCGGCTCCTTTATGGGTCAGGTTGAGTGCGATTTGGCCAAGCGCCATTGCCGCGGCGGCCTGGCAGGGTTCGACGACCGGCAAACCCGTTTCAGCCTCCAGCGTGCTGCGGTATTGCGCCATGCCAGCGCAGCCCATGATCAGGACGTTGGCACCATCATCATCGCGCAGGCGCTTGCCGGTGGCGATCATGGCTTCGAGGCTTTTGTCAGGGTCGGCAAGATCGCTGACGGACAGGCCGATGGCGCGGTCACCGGCAAGCCGATCAAGCACACCCATCGCGCCAAAGGCCCGCAGGTGGCGGGGGATCGAGGCGGGCAGGATCGCGATCACGCCAAAGCGTTGACCCAGCGTGAGGGCGGTCATCACCGCCGCCTCCTGGATACCCACAACGGGCAGGGCGGTTTGGTCGCGCAGCGCATGCAGTCCGGGATCCCCGAAGCATGCAACCACGTAACCAGCGGCATCTTTTTGGCTGGCCGCGAGGCGCAGCATCGGGCCGATCGTCAGGTCCGCCTGGCGCTGGTTTTCGATGCCCGGTGGCCCCTCGGCCAGTGTCAGACAGCGGATCGGCGTGCCAAACTTACGCAGCGGATCAAGCGCGAGTTTTATGCCATCCGTCACAGTCTGCGAGGAATTCGGGTTGATCACGATCAGGGTATCGCCGCTCATGCACCCTCACGCGTGGCTGTCTGGATTTCGATTTGATAGCCTTCGGGATCGTTGAAGACGAAGGCGCGGATGCCGATTTCGTCATTGATGAAAAGCTCGGACAGGTCGGGCAGGTTTTCTTCTTTCGCATAGGCATACCATGCGTCCACGTCTGGGACGCGGATGCACAGTTGCACCGTCTTGACGGGCTGCCATTTGTTCATGCCGCGGGTTTCATCCACCAATCCAACATGCGCGCCGGGGCAGATTTCATAGATCTTGCACCAGCCTTGATCTATCGCCAGCGGCAGACCAAGGATGTCTTCGTAGAACCGCATCGCGGTCGGTAAATCGCGATAATAGAGGAACGTGATCGCGAGGGTATTTGGTGTGTCGGGGCGGGGCATAGTTATCCTTGGCGGTGCGGCGTTGTCGGTTGGGTGGCAAGTGTTGGGCGGTCGATCCATGCGCCGCTTCCGGGCGTGGCCGCAAAGCTGCCATCTTGGACGATGTGGTTGCCGCGCAGGAATACATCTGTCGGCCAGCCGATAATGGTACGTCCCAACCAAGGGTTATAGCCGACGTTGGCGTGCAGATCGTTTTCGCCGTAGGTGACGGATTTATCGGGGTCCCAAAGCGTGATATCAGCATGCATGCCGACGGTAAGGCGGCCTTTG
>CBDTVH010000176.1:0-5358 GCA_965363665.1 uncultured Yoonia sp.
AAACATCAACATGAAAGGCCAGGCGTTCTGCCAGTTTTGGGTTTAGGCACTCGTCTGGTTCGGCCCCTTCGTCCAAGGCAATCAGGCAATGATCCCTCCCCTTGTCCAAAGCAACCGCCAGTCGTGCGGCAAGGCCAGTTGCGGCGCGTTCAGCCATTGCCAGAACCAAAGTTCCCGGCGTGGCCAAAAGCCCCTTTTCTTGGACCAGATGTCTGCTCGCCAATGTCGCAGACAGATCAAGTCCGCCAAACAGGGCCTCGTCAGAAATAGCTGGGTGCAAACGTCGGGCGTCGGGATTGACATACGCCATCAGCAGATCGCGCACGGGACCTGAGCGGGCACGAATGCAAACGCCGCCCAGCCCCGGATCAAGCTGTAGCAGCCGCAATGCCAGTGTTGCATGGGTCCAGCTTTGACTACCCAAGGACTTCTTCCACGGTACGGGCGACACGCGTGCCGCTGCCTGCTTCGTCCAATGGGTCGCGGCGCAAGCGGTGGCGCAAGGCCATCGGGGCGACTGCCCTCAAATGCGCGCGTGTCAGCGCGGTATCATCACGCCAAGCGGCGTAGGCACGCGCTGATTTCAACAGTGTAAGCTCGCCACGCAAACCATCAGAGCCAAGCGCAAGGCAGAGTTCTGCCACATCAGTAAGCGTCTTATCGGGCGTTTTTAGTCGTTTAAGCGCCATTCGAGCCTTCAGAATGCGATCCCGGATAGCTGCATCTTCTGCTTGCCAGCGCAACATGAAGGCTGCGTTATCATTTTCGAATGCATCACGCCGTTTGATGACTTCAACGCGGGTTTCAACCTC
This sequence comes from uncultured Yoonia sp., assembly GCA_965363665.1. Taxonomy (GTDB): domain Bacteria; phylum Pseudomonadota; class Alphaproteobacteria; order Rhodobacterales; family Rhodobacteraceae; genus Yoonia. Next base: position 813 of record CBDTVH010000176.1, read on the forward strand.
TTTGGGTGATGCAACTTCGACTGATAGACCGAAACGGTCCAGCAATTGCGGGCGCAATTCACCTTCTTCAGGGTTTCCAGAGCCGACCAAGACAAATCGCGCCGCGTGACGTATCGACAGACCTTCGCGCTCGACTACGTTCTCACCCGATTGGGCCACATCCAGCAGCAAATCAACGATATGATCCTCAAGCAGGTTCACTTCGTCGATGTAAAGGTAGCCACGGTTCGCGCGGGCCAGAAGGCCGGGCTGAAATGCCTTTTCGCCCTTGGTCAGCGCCTTTTCAATATCCAGCGCACCAGTCACCCGGTCCTCTGTCGCACCCAAAGGCAGATCAACGACCGGTGTCGGCACGTCCTGCGCGCGTTTGCTGGAAACGTTTGCCCAATCGGGGACATCTTTGGCTTTTTCACTGTTGATCGGGCAGCCCTTGATCGCCTTGATCGGTGGCAACAAAGCGGCCAGTGCACGCACCGCCGTCGATTTGCCCGTACCCCGATCCCCAAACACCAGAACGCCACCGATGCTGGCGTCAATCGCGGTAAGGATCATCGCCTGTTTCATCTCGTCCTGACCGACGATGGCGGAGAATGGGAATGGTTGCATCTAGATGACCTTTAGTTTGGCTAGTGGTGAGGTGCCGTTCCACGTGCCCCGGTCGGAGTGGACGGCAAAACGGGCATAAAGCTCTTCGCGAAACCAGCCTTCATCGCGGACGGCGCGAATGGCGTCTGCATGGGGACCGGTGCGGGCGAACCCGGCCATCGCTTTCTCGGATGGCCAGATGGAAAAGGTGACTTGATGCAGCATAGGCACTTCGCCGATGCCGATCTTGAACGCGACATTGGGGTCCTTGCCGATCATTTCTGAGATATTCGGCACGCGCCCCCAGAAACGCGTCAAAATTCTTGGCTTGATGGTCGCACGCGTCAGCGCGGCCAGTGGACCTGTTGTCTCTGTCATCGAAGGCTGAAACGGCGACTTGCCCGACCAAGCGCCGCGCGCGGTCTGCGTTTGCAGGAACACGGTCCAGTTTTCCGCAGCCCGCTTTTGATAAGTGGCAAAGATGCCTGATTGCGTCCGCTCCTGCGCGGTTTCCGCGTCTGGCCATGTCGCGAGGATTGCATAGACTGCGGTGTTCGGCACAGGTGTGAAACCTTCCCCGGTTCCAGACCCACACAGTTTCCAGAACCCGATATCGCGGGTTCGTGACAGCGGCAAACGCGCACCGCCCATCATCGTCAACGCCCAAGCGCGGGCAAGTGGCCCGGCGAAGCGGAAGAAAGACAGGCTGACGGTTTGAGTCACGGCTAAGACCTCGTGGTCGTGTCAACTTATCCTGACATAATGCATAGGTTTTGGGAAGATGTTGACATAAGAATTGTCAACTTGTGTTTACACTATTACGGTAAGGTCATGAATACTGATTCAAACGCCGCAATCGTTATTGGCGCAGGGCTGGGTGGCCTTGCTGCAGCCATGCGTTTAGGGGCCAAAGGCTATGCCGTGACCGTGCTTGACCGGTTGGATAAACCAGGTGGCCGTGGGTCATCTGTAACGCAAGATGGACACCGATTCGACCTTGGGCCGACGATTATCACCGTACCGCAAGTGTACGAGGATTTGTGGGCCGCCTGCGGGCGCGACTTTCACAAAGATATCGACCTGCGACCGATGGACCCGTTTTACGAGGTCCGCTGGCAGGATGGTTCGACTTTCACCGCGCGCCAAGACACGGAAGCCATGCTGGCCGAAGTTGCAAGGCTCAGCCCGCGCGACGTGAAGGGCTATAAGCGTTTCTTAAAGGACAGTGAGGCCTGCTACGTCGTCGGCTTCGAAGGCATGGTCGCCAAGCCGATGCACCGTCTGTGGGAAACCATCAAGGTGCTGCCGCAATTTGCGATGCTCCGCGCGGATCGGTCCATTCTGGGGCTGGCAAAGGCCCGCGTGAAAGACCCGCGTTTGCGCATGGCGCTTTCGTTTCATCCGCTTTTTATCGGCGGCGACCCAATGCATGTGACCTCGATGTATGCGCTTGTTGCTTACTTGGAAAAGGAGTTCGGCGTTCATTATGCGATGGGCGGCGTGCAACAGATTGCCAAGGCGATGGCCGATGTGATCCGGTCCCAAGGTGGGCAGGTCCGCCAGGATGTCGAGGTGGACGAGATTTTGGTCGAAGATGGCGCCGCCAAGGGCGTGAGGCTGACGGATTCAGAGACAATCCTAGCGGATCTTGTCGTCAGCAACGCCGATGCGGGGCATACTTATCAACGATTGCTGCGGAACCAGCCACGCAAGCGGTGGACCGATAAAAAGCTCAAATCGCGGCGTTGGTCGATGGGCTTGTTCGTCTGGTATTTCGGCACCAAGGGCACAGCAAAGATGTGGCCTGATGTGGGTCACCACACGATCACAAATGCGCCTCGGTACGAAGGGCTGCTGCGCGATATCTTTATCAAAGGCAAACTGTCCGACGACATGAGCCTTTATATCCACCGCCCGTCCAAGACCGACCCGAGCGTGGCACCTGCGGGCGATGACACGTTCTATGTTCTGTCACCCGTCCCGCATCTGGGTTTTGACGACCCCGTCGATTGGCAGAAAGAGGCTGATATCTACAAAGCGAAGGTGCAGGCTGAGGTCGAAAAAACCATGCCCGGATTTGCCGAGCACATCAGCACCGAGATGGTTCTTACGCCAGAAGATTTTCGAGACCGCTATCTTTCGCCAAACGGGTCCGGCTTTTCCATTGAACCGCGCATTCTGCAATCTGCATGGTTCCGGCCGCATAACATCAGCGAAGAGGCCAAGGGCCTTTATCTGGTTGGGGCTGGCACACACCCCGGCGCAGGTGTTCCCGGCGTCATTTCCAGCGCTGAAGTGCTGGCCAAGATGGTCCCCGACGCACCTGTGATGCCTGAATTGAAGGTAGCTGCCGAATGATCCGCCCTGATGACCTTGATCATTGCCGTGAGGCGATCCGCCACGGGTCGCTGTCGTTCCACGCGGCCTCAAAACTGCTGCCCGCAAAGGTGCGTGATCCGGCGCTGGCGCTGTATGCGTTTTGCCGGTTGGCCGATGATGAAGTGGATGAGGGCGACTATCAGGCCGGTGCCGTGCTTCGCCTGCAAGAACGGTTGGATGCCGCCTATGCGGGGAAGCCCAGGAATGCCCCAGAAGATCGCGCCTTTGCCGCAATCATCGAAGATTTTGACATGCCACGGGCCTTGCCAGAGGCGCTGCTTGAGGGCCTCGCTTGGGATGCCGCAGAGCATCGCTATGACACCCTGAGCGGCGTCAGGGACTATTCCGCCCGCGTGGCCAGCACGGTCGGCGCGATGATGTGTGTTCTAATGCGTGTCCGTGACCCCGATGCATTAGCGCGCGCCTGTGATCTGGGTGTGGCGATGCAGCTGACCAATATCGCTCGTGATGTAGGCGAAGATGCCCGCATGGGCCGCATTTACCTGCCGCTGGATTGGCTGGCCGAGGCAGGGATTGATCCCATCAACTTTGTCCGCGAACCGTTGCCGACTGCTGAAGTGCGTCGCATGGTCAAACGCTTGTTGGCCGAGGCAAACAGGCTCTATCTACGCTCAGAGGCAGGTATTGATGTCCTGCCGTTGCAAGCAAGGACCGGTATATGGGCGGCGCGGTTGATCTATGCCGGGATCGGCAAACAATTGCGACGTCAGGGCTATGACAGTATTTCGATGCGTGCGCGCACGAATGGCCGCCAGAAACTTGGGTGGTTGATGCAGGCCGGGTCACGCACGGCCACGTCGTTGGTGATGCCAAAATCCGCTGTGATCTATGCCAAGCCTCTACCCGAAGTGGCATTTCTTGTGGACGCCGCCAGCCGAGCCAAATCTGAACATCGCCGTTCAACATCGGTTCTTGAGATCTTAGCCGAATTGAAAGCCCGCGAAGCAGGCATTGGAACTGACCGTCCAATGGCATAAGTGTCAGCGGTACCTTGAAAGGGCTTCATCATGGATATTCTGCTGTTTTGCCTGTTTTTGGCCGCGACGTTTGCCGCAGGTGCTACCGGTGCGCTGTTTCCGACCGGTGAGTGGTACAAAGGGCTGAACAAGCCGTCCTGGGTTCCCCCGAACTGGCTTTTCCCGGTGGCATGGACGTCCATCTACCTTCTGATTTCCTTTGCCGGGGCGCGCGTAGCCGTATTGGACGGAAACGCCTATGCGATGGCTTTCTGGGGTCTGCAAATTGCGCTGAATACGCTTTGGACGCCGGTGTTCTTTGGTCTGCGCCATCTCAAGGCGTCTTTGCCTGTCATGGCCTGCCTGTGGATCGCGGTTTTCGGCGCGACAATCACGCATTTCCAGCTCGATTTCTGGGCGGGACTGGCGTTCGTGCCATATTTGGCTTGGGTTACGGTGGCTGCGGCACTTAATCTTGCGATGTGGCGGTTGAACCCCGATGAAAAGCCGTTGCAGTTGCAGAACCTCTGAACCCTCTTGAACGTCCCCGAAAACGGTGAAACCATTGGGGATGGAAACGCATTTCAAATCATGGGCCGAAGTTG
>CBDTVH010000177.1:0-5352 GCA_965363665.1 uncultured Yoonia sp.
CGGATCAGCCTCCAGTCGCGACAACAGATAATCCGACATCGAGGCTGCAAGGCTGGCTCCGCGCACCAGCACATGCACATGGCTTGCCGTGCGCGACAGATACATCGCGGCCTGTCCGGCAGAGTTGCCACCACCCACGACAATCGCCTCGGTCTCGCGGCAATAGCGGGCTTCGACATCGGTGGCCGCGTAATAGATGCCGATGCCTTCGAAATCTTCCAATCTCGGGATCGCCAACCGCCTGTATTGCACCCCGGTGGCAACGACGACGGCCCTGGCGCAGACCTTGGTGCCGTCATCCAAGACCGCGCAAAAAACACCGTCGTCTTGTTGATACAGGGCAGAAACCCGGCGCGGCACAGCGAATTGTGTGCCAAACTTCATCGCCTGCACTTCGCCGCGCCAGACAAGATCTGCCCCAGAAATGCCCGTAGGAAAACCCATATAGTTTTCGATCCGCGAGGAGGTTCCGGCCTGCCCGCCGATGGTCAGATCCTCGACCACCAGCGCCTTCAGCCCTTCGGCGCCGGCATAAACACCTGCCGCCACCCCTGCGGGCCCGCCGCCGACGATCAAAACATCAAAGACACGGTCTTCATGCACCGCCAGATCCAGCCCAAGGACCGCTGCCACTTTTGCCGGTGTCGGATCGTCCACCACCAGATGTTTGCCAAAGATCACGGCAGGTTTCGCAACGCCGATATTGCAGGAATGCGCGATAGCCTCGGCCTCACGCTCACCCAAGGTCAGACTGCGGAACGGGATACGGTTGCGCCCGGCAAAGGCTGCGATTTGACGGATGGTGCGGTCTTCTTCGGCCCCGATCAGCGTCAGGCTGGCCTCGCCGCTTTCCAGCAAACGGCGGCGGCGGGCGGCAAAGACCGTGATGATGATATCCGACATTTCCGGGATCCGGCTCATCAGAGCCAGCATGTCGGCGCGTTCAACGGAAAGGATCGTCGAGCGTTCCAGGCACTTTGCGCCCAGCATCGCGCTGCCACCAGAGAGAAAGTTGATTTCACCGAAAAACTGGGTTGGTCCAAGATGGCCGTCGCCATATTGCGCGCCAGTCCGGGGATCAATCGCCGCCACAGCGCCGTCGATCACATAATAAAACGCGTTTAAATCGCTTCCGGCTTTGACCAGTGTCTCGCCCTTGCCAAAGGTGCGAACTGTCCCGATCTTGCGCATCGCTTCGACGTGACTGTCGTGCAACGGTGTGCGCACCATTGTCGCCAGGTCTTGGGCAAGCGTTTCCATCAGGTTCTCCTATCGGCGTTACCTGCAGAATGATCCACTGCGATAGCGTGCGGTGTCAAAGTGGAAATGGTCGCGGTGAAACCGGTTGGCTTCGGGGCCAAGTACGGTGCCGAACGGTCCGCAAGCCGCGCGCCACATCTGGCGCAACTGCGCCCCGTCATCTGCTGAATTCCAGTCTGTCAGCAAGGTCATTTCCGTGCCATTGCGCAGCCGGATACCGGCGATGTCAATCGCACGGCCAAAGGCGTGCTCTGATAGCCGCCCACCCGGTTGGTTGTTCCGGGTGCGGCAAGCGTAGTGGGACACGACGCGCAACGAGGACACGCCGCCGCCTTCACCGCCAACTGCAGGCACGACCCCGCGTTCCACCCATGTCTTAAGCGCCCTTGCGGTCGGGCAGTCGATCGTCGCACGCGGGCTGAGTGTGACACCTGCCACCGACCGCAACTTGACCGCACCTTCGATGCCGCAGGCACCGGCACCGTTCACGCGCCCCACGACAGTACCCTGAAGGGAAGGATCGCCACAGACCTGACCACGCAAACGCGCGGCACGTCGTTCTGCGGCTGCGACCTCGATGGATGCAGGCCGCAGGGTGGGTCGCAAAGACCGGACGATGGCATTGGGGCTGAAAGCAAAGAGGTTGCGTTCCGCCCGAAGCAGCGGAAGGGTCTGCGCACCAAGAGCAAGATCAGGCCGTTCAAAGGGCCGCGCCATCGGTCTGATGTCGGCATCTGCACGCGGCGCAGCCGCCGCACCGCGCGCCACAGGGCGAAGCGTTTCGTCGGTGGGTGTTTGGACGACCGTCATACCCGGTCGCGGCACCGGGCGGACGATATCTTGGGCAGGCAACGGGGCGGCCATGACACAGGCGACCAGACATGCCGCCCAGCGCATCATTGCTTGCGTGCCTTCACGCGGCCAAAGTCCGGTGCGTCCGTGTCCTGCCCTGCTTCGATAATCCCACGCCGGATTGAGCGGGTGCGCGTAAAGTAATCGTGCAGGTGATCGCCGTCGCCCTGCCGGATTGCCCGCTGCAAGGCAAACAGCTCTTCGGTAAAACGCCCAAGAATTTCAAGCGTCGCTTCCTTATTGTTCAGGAACACGTCCCGCCACATGACGGGGTCAGAGGCGGCGATGCGTGTGAAATCGCGAAAACCTGCGGCCGAGTACTTGATCACCTCGCTGTCGGTGACACGCCGCAGATCGTCGGCCACGCCGACCATCGTATAGGCGATCAGGTGTGGTGTGTGGCTGGTCACGGCCAGCACAAGATCGTGGTGTTCGGCGTCCATGATTTCGGTCAACGCCCCGATCTCGCGCCAGAACGTCGTCAGCCGCTCCAACGCCTCGGCGTCGGTGTTTTCGACCGGCACAAGGATCGTGTAGCGATTGTCAAACAGTTCCGCGAAACCCGAACGAGGACCGGAATGTTCCGTGCCTGCCAGCGGATGCGCGGGTATGAAATGTACACCATCCGGGATGTGCGGCCCGACCGCTTCGATGACCGTCCGCTTGACCGAGCCAACGTCGCTGACGGTCGCGCCCGGTTTCAGCACGGAACGTATCTCTTGTATGACGCTTTCCATTGCGCCCACGGGCACACAGAGCACCACAAGATCGGCGTTCTGCGCGGCCTCTGCGGCGGTATCATAGACGTGATCACACAGGCCAATTTCACCAGCGATCTTGCGTGTTTCCGCAGAGCGGGCATAGCCAACGATTTCGCCTGCCAGGCCCGCACGCCGCATGGCGTGGCACATGGATGACGCGATCAGGCCCAGTCCGATCAGGGCGACACGACCATAGATCTGCGTCATTATGCGGCCCCTTTGAACTGCGCCACGGCGTGCGCGACACGCCGGCAGGCGCTTTCATCACCCACGGTGATCCGAAGGCAATGGGGCAGACCATATCCTGCCACGCGGCGCACGATAATGCCCGCGCTGCGCAGATGCTCATCACATGCGTTTGCCTCGGCTTCGTCCACGAAACGGGCCAGGATGAAGTTGGCGGTCGATGTGTCGGAAGGCACCCCCAACTCAGCAAGGGCGTTGGCCAGCCAGTCGCGCCATTTGGCGTTCTCAATTCGGCATTTCTCGGTATGTCTGATATCACGCACAGCGGCCTCTGCTGCGGCAAGAGCGGCGGTCGATAAATTAAAAGGCCCTCTGATCCGATTAAGCACATCAATGATGGGCTGCGGACCATACCCCCAGCCGACGCGCATCCCGCCAAGCCCGTAGATCTTGGAGAACGTCCGCGACATGACCACGTTTTCGCGCGCTTCGACCAAGGCCTTGCCTGCATCAAAGCCATCGACAAATTCAGCATAGGCGCCATCAAGGACCAAAAGCGCCTGCGGTGGCAGCCCTTCGGCCAGGCGCGTCACCTCGGCGTTTCCGATCATCGTCCCGGTCGGGTTGGCAGGGTTGGCGATGAACACCAATCGGGTCTTGTCCGTGCAGGCCGCGATGATCGCATCGACATCAACTACACGCTCATTCTCGCGGACAACCACGGGCGTTGCCCCGCAGGCATGGGCATAGATCGGATACATCGAGAAGCCGTGTTCGGTGAACACCACCTCATCGCCCGGTCCCGCATAGGCCTCGGCCAGCAATTTCAGCACATCGCCCGAGCCCACGCCGCAGAAGACGCGTGCCGCATCGACATCCCACACTTCGCCGATCGCCGCACGCAGGCTGGCGTGATCAGTCGAAGGGTAGCGGTGCAGGTCATGCGTGGCGCGCACCACGGCCTCTTTCGCGGCGTCGCTTGGCCCCAAGGGGTTCTCATTTGAAGAAAGCTTGAGCACGTTGCTGATGCCGTCCAGATGGGACGCACCACCTTCGTAAAGTGCAATGTCCAAAATACCGGGTTGAGGTTGGATGCCGTCAGCCATGAAAGTCCGTTTCCGTCTTGTTTCGCCCGTTCTATCGCCCCGCCTTGGGCAAGGCCAGAGCCAAGACGCACAGATTGCCCTGCGCCTGAACCCTAGGTCGCCAATACATTGCGGAACTGCCAGGGATCGCTTTCATCAATGTCCTCTGGGAAATGTTCCCAGCGATCCTGCAACGGGGTCCAGTCAGTGTAATGGGCCTCTACCGGGCCCAGATAGGGGCGCTGCACTTCAAGGCAACGGCTATGGTCCATCTCGTCGGTTTCGACGATGCCGGCATCGGGATTTTCCAATGCCCAGACCATACCCGCCAGCACAGCCGATGTGACCTGTAGACCAGTGGCGTTCTGATAAGGCGCAAGCGTCTTGGCCTCGGCATTCGACAGGCGCGAGCCATACCAAAGCGCGTTCTTTTCGTGGCCGTAGATCAACACGCCCAGTTCATCTATGCCGGTGATGATTTCATCGGCCTCCAGAATTTCATGCACCTGCTGCTGAACGCCCGCGCCAAACATTTCGTGCAGCGACAGCACCGCGTCATCGCTGGGATGATACGCATAGTGACAGGTGGGGCGATAATCAGGCGCAGACTTGTCACCCACGGTGTAATAGTCGGAAATGCTGATTGCTTCGTTATGGGTGACCAGAAAGCCGAATTGCGGCCCCGGTGTGGGGCACCACGTGTGCACGCGGGTGATGGCGCCGGGGCGTTCGAACCAGATCGCAGCCTGGCAACCGGTGTCATAGCTATGGGCCGTCTCAGGCATCCACTTTTCGTGGGTGCCCCAACCCAGTTCGGCAGGCTGGAAACCTTCGGCGATAAACCCTTCAACCGACCACGTGTTCACAAAGACATTCCGCGGTCGCGGTTTGGCGCGCGCTTGCGTGTCGCGTTCCGCGATATGCACCCCTTTGACGCCAAGCGATTGCATCAAGGCGGCCCACCCTGCCCGGTCCGTGGGCACGGTCTCATCGCGGCCCAGATCCTTGGCGATGGTGATCAGACCCTCTTTGACAAACCAACTGACCATACCGGGATTGGCCCCACAGCAGCTTACCGCAGTCGGCCCGCCGAGGTTTGCGGCCTTTTCATCACGCACCTTCTGGCGCAAAGCGTAATTCGTACGTTCAGCATTATCGGTGGTATCAAAATAGAAACCCGCCCATGGCTCCACAACGGTGTCGATATA
>CBDTVH010000178.1:0-5352 GCA_965363665.1 uncultured Yoonia sp.
GTCAGGTACTGGACGCGGGTGTGTCCGAGGACGAGTTGGTAACGTTCAAGTACGAAGACCAAGGCGTCGCCACGCTTGAAGACGGCATCTATGTGCTGGAAGAAAACCTTGAAGATCCGGTGTTTGTCGACAAGATGGTGCGCTTTGTCCGTGCGTCGATGGAAGGCTGGAAGTGGGCTGAGGAAAACCCCGAAGCGGCGGCTGGTATCGTGCTGGAGTACGATGAAACCGGTGCTCAGGGCGAGGCCGCGCAGATCCGCATGATGGGCGAGGTGGCCAAGCTGACCGCCGGGTCCGACGGGTCGCTTGATCCGGCCGATTTCCAGCGGACAGTGGATACTTTGCTGGCCGGTGGCTCTGATCCGGTCATTTCCCAGCAGCCCGAGGGTGCATGGACCAGCGTCATTACGGATCAGGCGCTGAACTGATCCCGGCTTTCAAACAACGGAACGGGCGGCGGACCTTCCGGCGCCCGTTTTCTTTTGTCTGAAGGCTTGGCATGGTGTGGATGCTGACATTGATCCGGGGGCCTGCATGACTGACCAAAGCTATGATGTGATCGTTGTGGGTGCCGGCATGATGGGCAGTGCAGCAGCGCGTCATCTGGCCGAGATGGGCGTGAAAACGGCACTGGTCGGTCCTGCAGAGCCAGAGGTGAAGGCGGCCCATACCGGTGTTTTCGCAAGCCACTATGACGCCGCGCGCATCACCCGCAAGATTGACACGCGCAAGAACTGGTCCCGATTTTCGCAAGCGGCAATCAAGCGCTATGCCGAGGTTGAAGCGAAGGGTGGTCAGCCTTTCTTTTCCCCGGTCGGCGCAATCATCGCAGGGCCAGAGGCTGGTCAGGGAAGTGATTTCATCCTCAACGCGCAGCGCAATGCGATGATGGATGGCATACCGCACGAAGCCTTGCGCGGCGATGACCTTGCCGCGCGGTTTCCTGACTTTGAGTTCCCGCAGGGTACCCTGGCGCTTTATGAGGCATCAGAGGCCGGGTGGATCAACCCGCGTACCCATGTCGCGGCTGAAATCAGGGCGGCGCGATCTGCCGGTGCCGATGTGCTGCGCGCAGCTGTGGTCCGTATTACCGAACAATCGGGCGAAGCGCATGTCCTTTGCGCAGGGGGTGCGTTGCTGCGGGCAGGTAAGGTCATCGTCGCATGCGGTGCGTTCTCAAAGGCGGAAGGTCTGCTGCCAGACCCGCTGCCGATGAAGGTCTATGCACGCACCATCGCGTTCTTTGAGCTGGGCAGCGATGAGGCAGACCGTCTGCGCCGGATGCCGTCGGTCGTGTATCTGCCGCCTGATCTGTCGGCTGACCCCTACATCTTGCCGCCCGTCCGCTATCCTGACGGCAAGACCTATATCAAGATCGGTGGTGATGCCGTTGATCGTGAACTTGGGTCGACTGCCGAGATGATTGACTGGTTCCGCAGTGGCGGTGATCCTGTCGCAGGCGCTGCGATTGCGGATATTCTGACCGGTTTGATGCCCGGTCTAAAGTATCGGTCGGTGTCTTTTGACAGCTGTGTCACCTCTTTCTCGCCCAACGGCAATCCGTTCATCTATCCGCAAACCGATCACATCATTGCATTGACGGCCGGCAATGGTGCCGGGGCGAAATGCGCTGATGAGTTGGGTCGTTTGGGTGCCTTGGTCGCCACGGGCGGCACCATTCCGGCGGACGTTTATGACGGCACGTTCGCGCCCTAATCCAACCCGTTCATCGCACGGTAGGTTGGCATCAGATCGCCGGGGGCTGCGGCTGCATCATAGACCCCGCGCGCTATTGCACGGCTAAGACAGACGGCGCCCGCTGCCGCGATTTCTCTGAATTGGGTTTGGTCGATGGGCGTGCCTTTGCCTGTCGCCACACCAAACACCAGATCGCCATCCAGCGGGGTATGCGAGGGCACAATCGCCCGCGCCATCCCGTCATGGGCGGTCACGGCAAGCCGGTGGCATTGTGTCTTGGTCAGGGTGGCATCGGTCGCGACGATGGCGATGGTCGTATTGGACCCTTCGGCGGCATGCAGCATCATTGCCTGTTCCTTGCGGCTTGGTTGCGCAGCGACGTACCCACCGGCCGGGTCGGGGCCCGCGCCGCCAAATTCAGCGTCCAGCTCAAACGGTGCGGCCCAGAAATGTTTGTCGCCCGGTGTCGTGACACTGCCCAGCGCATTGACGACAACCAGCGCCCCTACCGTTGTGCCATCGGGCAGGATCAGTGACGCAGACCCCAGCCCGCCTTTCTGCATTGCGGCCATTGCACCGGTGCCAGCACCCGCTGTGCCGGTCGCAAAATCCGTTGACGCGCTTTCCAAAGCTTCCCGGCCCAAGGCGCGGTAAGGGTTTTCACCCCAATCCTTTGCCCCGCCATTGATCAGGTCAAAGATGATGGCGCCGGGAACAATTGGGATATGCATCGCACCAATCGGAAAACCACGCCCCATGGCGCGCAGCCCGTCCATAACACCCGAGCAGGCATCGAGACCAAACGCCGATCCACCGGATAGAACGATTGCATCAACCTGTTCCACGGTCTTGTCAGGGGCCAGAAGATCAGTCTCCTTGGTGCCGGGGGCACCACCCATCACGTGCACACTGGCGGTAAAGGGCGCATCCCCCACCAGCACAGTCGTGCCGGTCTTGATGTGATCATCTTGCGCATTGCCAACCTTCAGACCGGCCACATCCGTGATCAGATTGCGCGTTCCCCTAGATACAGCGGCCACCATCCACCTCCATCGCCACACCTGTGATCATACTCGCCTCGTCAGAGCACAAAAAGCAGGCGGCGTTGCCCATGTCCTCTGGCGTGGAAAAGCGGCCCAGCGGGATGGTTGACAGGAACTTGGCGCGCATTTCGGGGGTATCTTCGCCCATGAACGATTTGAGCAAGGGCGTGTCCCCCGCCACCGGGTTGATTGCGTTGACGCGAATACCATCCGGGGCCAATTCCACGGCCATCGTTTTGGTGGCCGTGATCATCCAGCCCTTGGATGCATTGTACCAGTTCAAGCGCGGCCGGGGGGATACTCCAGCGGTAGAAGCGACATTCAAGACCACCCCTGATTTCCGTTGCTTGAAATGCGGGACGAAGGACCGTGCTGTCAGATACACTGACTTCATGTTTACCCTGTAAACGCGGTCAAAGTCGTCTTCCGTGACGTCCTCCATTGCGCTGGGCAGATGGGTGATACCCGCGTTGTTCACCAGAATGTCGAGCGGTCCTTTGGACAGCACTGTTTCCGCCATTTCAGACACTGATTTGCCGTCTGAAACATCGCAGGCCAAGGCCGTGCCACCAATCTCGGCGGCAATCGCCTCGGCGCCGTCCAGATTGATATCCACCACAAAAACCTGCGCGCCTTCAGCCGCAAATTTGCGCGCAATCCCCGCGCCAAAACCTGACCCGCCCCCAGTGACGATGGCCGTTTTACCCTCTAGTCGCATGGTTTTTCCCCCTTAATGTTTCGACCGTAGCAATCCTTGGATTAGACTGCCATGCCCAAGGTGGGCAGCTTGGGGGCCGCTGCGATAAGTGTCCGCGTGTATGGATGTTGTGGGTTGGCAAAAACAGTCTCTGTTTCACCCTGTTCGACGATTTTTCCCGCCTGCATGACCATCACGCGATCGGTGATTGTGCGCACCACAGACAGGTCGTGACTGATGAAAAGATAGGCCAAGGGGCGCTTGCGGCAAAGATCGGCAATCAGATCAAGCACCTGAGCGCGGACTGATACATCAAGGGCGGAAACGGCCTCGTCAAAAATGATCAGTTCCGGCTCGATGATCAGCGCCCGCGCAATGGCGATCCGCTGGCGCTGCCCGCCCGAAAACTCATGGATGTATTTGCCCGCGTCATCGGGCGAAAGACCCACGTCGGTGAGGGACTTGGCGATCGCATCGGTGCGTGCCTGACCGGTTGGCGGAGTTTTAAGTAGATGAAAAGGTTCGGTAATGAGCCGATCTACGCGGTGGCGGGGGTTGAAGCTGCTGTAGGGGTCCTGAAACACCACCTGCATCTTGCGCCGCACCACCAGATTGGGGTGGTTGCCGGTGAAAACGGGTTCACCATCAAGGCGGATTTCACCGCCCTGCACGTCCTCCAACCCCAGTATCGCCCGTGTCAGGGTCGATTTCCCGCATCCGCTTTCACCCACCAGCCCCACGCGTTCGCCGTGGTCGATGTGGAAACTGACGTCGTCCAAAGCGCGGAACTGGGGCCGGGGTCCCAACAGCGTTTGGCGTGGCATGGGGTATTCCCGGACGATGTGTTTCGCGTACAGAAGCTGTACAGAAGCTGTACGTACAGGCAGCTGTACAGCGTGATTTGAAGCCTCGAACAGCGCCTTGGTATAGGGGTGCTGCATATTGGCGAACAGGGTTTGTGTCGGGCCCGCCTCAACCACCCGGCCCTGTTGCATCACGACGATCTGATCGGCGACATCGGCCACGACCGCAAGGTCATGGGTGATCAGCAATAGGCCCATGTCGAATTCGCGCACGAGGTCGCGCAGCAGATCAAGGATGCGCGCCTGCGTGGTGACATCGAGCGCGGTCGTCGGTTCATCGGCGATCAGCAGCTTGGGGCGCAGGGCAATGGCCATGGCGATCACGACACGCTGGCGTTGTCCGCCGGAAAGTTCGTGGGGGTAGCGGTTGGGCAACACTTTGAGGCCAACACGTTCCAGCATGGCAGCGGCGCGTTTGTGCGCCTCCGCCTTGGACGCCTTTTCGTGGATCAGGATGGTTTCGGCAACCTGATCACCGATGGTCTGGACCGGGTTCAATGCCGTCATGGGTTCCTGAAACACCATGCCCATGGCGTTGCCGCGCATTTTGCACAGGTCCGGTTCTGATGTTTGCAAGACGTCGGTGCCATCCAACATGATCGCGCCTTGGGCGGCCGCCCGGTGCGGCAAAAGCCCCATGATGGCCAAGGCAGTCATGGATTTTCCTGAACCGCTTTCGCCTGTGATGGCGACAATTTCACCGGCCCGCATGGTCAGGTTTATGTCATGCAGAATGTCGGTGCCGCCAATCGACACCGACAGGTCCTTGATCGCAAGCAAGCTCATGTCCGCACGACCCGGATGCGGGGGTCAAGCCAGTCGCGTAACCCGTCGCCCATCAGGTTCAGGCCCAGCACCATCAGCAGGATCGCAAAGCCGGGGATCAGGGCGGTGTGCGGTGCGATGCTGACCAGCGTTTGCGCGTCGGCCAGCATGCGTCCCCAACTGGCGGTTGGCGGTTGCGCGCCAAGGCCGATGTAGGACAGGGCCGCTTCGGCTAGGATGCCCAAGGAAAACTGGATGGTGCCTTGGACGATCATCAGGTTGGTGA
>CBDTVH010000179.1:0-5347 GCA_965363665.1 uncultured Yoonia sp.
TAACCCGCTGACACGGCTGGGCTACCGTGATTATTCGGTCATCCGAGAGGTGTTTAGCCTGAACCGCCCGGACGACTAATGCCCGCCGATAATCCCGGTCTTGACGCTGTAATCAACGGCTAGCGCATAATCGGGGTCATCGTCACTATCGACCATCAGGTGACCGGCCTTGGATAGCAGTTTATGGCAATCGCGGCTCAGATGGCGCAACTGGATCTCCTTGCCCGCGTCAATGTATTTCTGCGCCAAAGCCTCAATCGCTTGCAGGGCGGACTGGTCGGCGACACGGCTATTGGCAAAGTCGACGATCACCACATCAGGATCATGTTCGATATCAAAGAGCTCCATGAAACCGTCGGCAGAGCCAAAGAAGAGCGGCCCCTGGATTTCATAGACTTGCGCACCGGCTGCGGTGCGGCTTTCACGTTTGACGGCATGAATACGTGTGGCGTTGCTCCAGGCGTAGGCCAAAGCGGACACGATCACACCAACCACGACCGCTGTCGCCAGATCGGTCGCCACCGTCACAATCGTCACAAGGATCGTCACGAAAGCGTCGGTTCGCGGCACCTTCAGCAGGATGCGCAGTGAATTCCATGCGAACGTCCCGATCACGACCATGAACATCACACCCACCAAGGCGGCCAGCGGAATCTGCTCAATCAGGCCACTGGCGAACAATATGAAGGCCAGCAGGAACAAGGCCGCAGCGATACCTGCGACACGTGTCCGGCCACCGGATTTGACGTTGATCATCGACTGACCGATCATCGCACAACCACCCATGCCACCGAAGAAACCAGTCACAGTGTTGGCCGCGCCCTGCGCCAGACATTCCTGGCTTGCTCCACCCCGTTTTCCCGTCATTTCACCAACGAGGTTGAGGGTCAGCAGGCTTTCGATCAGACCAATCGCGGCAAGGATCAGGGCGTAGGGCAGAATAATCTCGAACGTCTCCCACGTCAGCGGCACCATGGGAATGTGGAACGGCGGCAGCCCACCTTCGATGCTGGCCAGATCGCCGACCAACGGCACATCCAGCCCAAAACCAATCACGATCGCGGCCACGATCCCGATCCCGGCCAAAGGCGCAGGTATCGCGTTGGTGATCTTCGGCATCACCCAGATGATCACCATGGTCAATGCGACAAGGCCCAACATCAGATAAAGCGGCGCACCTGACAGCCATTCGCCGTTGGCCATGCCGTGACCTGCGCTTTCAGCCGATCCCGGCACCTGAAATTGACCCAGTTGTGCAAGGAAAATCACGATCGCCAAGCCATTTACAAAACCAAGCATGACCGGATGCGGCACGAGGCGAATGAACTTGCCCCATCGCATGATGCCCACGAAGATCTGGATCAGGCCCATCAGCACGACGGTGGCAAACAGGTATTCGACGCCGTGCATCGCAACAAGGCTGACCATCACGACGGCCAACGCGCCCGTCGCACCCGAAATCATACCCGGCCGACCACCAAAAACGGCTGTGATCAATCCGACGATAAAGGCCGCGTAGAGGCCAACCAGTGGTTCCACACCTGCAACAAACGCAAACGCAACCGCTTCCGGCACCAAAGCCAAGGCGACAGTCAGACCCGAGAGTATCTCAACCCGAAATTGACCGGGGGTCAGCGGGGCGTCGGGGTCGCGAAGTGAAAGACTGTCGGCGAAACTCGCCAAAAGGGCGCGGGCCATGAAAGATCCTGTCGATATGGGAATTTACCTGCCCCCTAAAGGAGCAGAGGCGCCTTGTCACCCCTCGACCTTGCGTGTTTTTGCGATATTGCCGCATTGGCACTGCGCGCAAGGCTTCCATTCCGCCGCATTCCATTTCAATGTGCACGCGGGGATTGTGACAAGGCGGACCATGCAGACAAAAATCGGAATTATCGGCGGCTCTGGCATTTATGCCATGGACGGGCTGGAAAATGCCGCCTGGATTACGGCGGAAAGCCCTTGGGGTGCACCGTCAGACCACGTTCTGACGGGACAGCTGAATGGCGTTGATATGGCATTTCTGCCCCGCCATGGTCGCGGGCATGTATATTCACCGTCAACGGTCCCGTACCGCGCCAATATTGATGCGCTCAAGCGCATGGGCGTGACCGACATCATCAGTGTCAGCGCCTGTGGGTCATTTCGCGAAGAAATGGCGCCCGGCGATTTCGTGATTGTCGATCAATTCATTGACCGCACCTTCGCGCGCGAAAAATCATTCTTCGGGGCCGGCTGTGTCGCCCACGTAAGCGTCGCGCACCCGACCTGTGCGCGGCTGTCGGATGCCTGCGAAACCGCCGGGCGCGATGCCGGAATCAACATCCATCGTGGCGGCACCTACCTTGCCATGGAAGGCCCGCAGTTTTCATCCATGGCCGAAAGCAGGCTTTACCGCGACTGGGGCTGTGATGTGATCGGAATGACGAACATGCCCGAAGCCAAACTCGCCCGCGAGGCCGAGATTTGCTACGCATCAATCGCCATGGTCACCGATTATGATAGCTGGCACCCCGACCATGATGCCGTTGATGTCAGCGACGTCATCAAAACACTGCAAGGCAACGGCACCAAAGCCCAGGACCTGATCAGCCGCTTGCCCGCCTTGCTGGGCCCCGACCGCGCGCCCTGCCCGCATGGCTGCGACCGTGCGCTGGAATACGCGGTGATGACAGCCCCGGACAAACGCGACCCTGCCTTGATTGCCAAACTTGACGCCATTGCTGGCCGTGTTCTTTAGAAAGACCCAATATGAAAACCGTCCAAGACTATATCCGCACGATCCCTGACTTCCCGCATGAAGGGATCATGTTCCGCGATGTAACCACGCTCTTCAGCGACCCGCGCGGTTTCCGCATTGCGATTGACCAATTATTGCACCCTTACGCGGGACAGCCCATCGACAAGGTTGTCGGGCTGGAAGCGCGCGGGTTCATCCTTGGCGGCGCGATTGCGCACCAGCTTTCGCTTGGCTTTGTTCCGATCCGCAAGAAAGGCAAATTGCCCGGCAAGACCATCGAACAGGACTACACGCTGGAATACGGCACCGCCACGATGGAGGTGCATGATGACGCGCTGCAGCCGGGCGAAAAAGTGCTGCTGGTCGATGATCTGCTGGCCACCGGCGGCACCGCAGAAGCAGGTATCAAACTGATCGAACGCATGGGCGCCGAGGTGATCGGCTGCGCCTTCATCATCGACTTGCCCGATATCGGGGGACGCAAGAAACTGGAAGCCTTAGGCATGGACGTGCATGCGCTTTGCCAGTTTGAAGGTTAATGCCCCCGAACCGATACCCGTTTAGGTCAAAACAAGGTTGGAAAGCTGCCAGCATAGGCGGCCAATATCGGTGCGACCAAAGCAATGCCGGACTTGAGATACTCGGTCGGGTCGGTCTGCAACCCACGCAACTTCAGCCAGTCTTCGCGCGTCTTGTAATCTGACAAATTACCATGATCAGTGGCGGCCACGGCCAGGTCCCTTTTGCACCGCTCAAGGATCATTGCCACCGGCAGATAAAAGCTCAGGATCAGCAGCGAAAAATAAACGCCAGTGTAAAGTAACGCCGACCCGATCACGGATGAATAGGCGTCCAGATGCGCGCTATCCACCATCGGTAGCGGCCAACGCATCCAACTTGCCGCGAAGAAAATACCGATCGTCAGTACCAGACCCGACAGATAAAGCTGCCGCCGCATCCGCAGAACACTCAACTCCAACTGTGCTGCGCGCAGGTTGATATCGCCGCCAACCGGTTTTTCCAGACACAGGATCATGCCAACGACCAACCCGCCGACGCCAAGCCCTGCAAAAATGTTGATGACGTCAATCATCCGGTTCAGCAGCGCAATCACCGGGACGTCGCCGCAGACCCCTAGAAGCCAGCGATCACCCGCACCAACACAGCCCGGCAATGTCCCGCGACCCAAAGCGGCTTCGAACAAGTCGCCGCCAAGCTGGTGATAGTTCCGCAGGGCGTCCGGATCTTGCCAAAACCGATAGCTGGGCATGATCGCAAGGCCGAAGATCGTTATCAGGACAACCCCTGCGGCAATGCGTGTGTGCTTGTGCGTGGGCTCCATCAAGTCCCTGATCACCACCACAAAGACAAGAAACGCCAGCGCCGCAAAAAGCCAGGTCGCAGTCAGGAACTGCATCCGGCCTGCCGTTTCCAGCCAGGTCCATTCATCTTTGAGTATGGTGGCCGAAACTGGTAAATCGGCCGTAAGGAAGTGCTTTGAAATCACCGCTTCCTGCGCAAAAATTGCTATCGGTATAAGTGCGATGAAAAAATAACGCACCGGAACATATCGCGTTTTCACCCGCCTGCCCCCAATCTGAAAATATGGGGATAGGTTAGCATTAGCCTTGATAAAAAGATAGTTGCGGTCAATCCCGGGCGGCAAGCACCGCGCCGGGGTTCATGATGCCGAGCGGATCAAGCGCATCCTTGATCGAGCGTAGCATCGCCAATTTCGCTGGATCGCCGTAAGTTTCCAGATCTTTCACCTTCAGCCGCCCAATGCCGTGTTCGGCACTGACTGATCCCTCCATCGCATGCACCAGATCATGCACGACACGCTTTACCTCGGGCCGTTCGGCCTCATAATCCGCCCTATTCCGCCCCGGCATCGGGAACACATTGTAATGCAGGTTGCCGTCGCCCAGATGGCCAAAGCAGTTGATACGGAAAGCGCCCACCTCGGCCAAAGCTTGTTTGCCCCGGTCGATAAAGTCCGGAATGGCACTGAGCGGCAGCGAGATGTCATGCGAACTGACCGACCCGATCCGCCGGTTCGCCTCGGGGATACTTTCGCGGATATGCCAGAACGCATCGCGCTGTGCCACGTTTTGGGCAATGGCCCCATCTTTGACCAAACCCGCGTCAAATGCCGTTGCGAACAGCCCCTCCAAGGCTTCATCGGGTTGCAAACCCGCTGGCAGGCCGACGTCGATCAGGATGCACCATTCAGGGATTTCATCGAAAGGCTGTTTGATATCAGGCCCGGTTTCTGACAGAAAATCAAAGCCTTGGCGGTGCATGATCTCAAAGGCCGAAACACCCTCACCAATCTGCGCACCGGCCATGGCCAGCAATTCAAGCGCTGCGGCGGGCGATGGTACCGCCATCATCGCGGCCCCGACGCCGGTCGGGCGTGGGGCCAGTTTCAATGCTGCCCCCGTGATAATCCCCAGGGTTCCTTCGGCACCAATCATCAGGTTGCGCAGATCATAGCCTGTGTTGTCTTTACGCAGCCGCGTCAGCCCGTGCCAGATCGTGCCGTCCGGGCGTACAACCTCGAGCCCCAGACATTGCGCGCGCGCATTGCCATAGCGCAGCACGTTCACC
>CBDTVH010000180.1:0-5344 GCA_965363665.1 uncultured Yoonia sp.
GGGCGAGATGACGAATACCTTCGGTACAAACGCCGGTGGCCGTGTCGTTGATTACAGCGGTGTCATCACTTTGGAAAGCACGGCACCCGGGCAGAACATGCCGCTGCACTACGCGGGATCGTTGCGTGAGGGGGATCAGACGCTTGCCTTTGCTGGCGTGATGAACGGGATTTTTCTGGGCAATCCAACGACGGCCTTTACCGCCGCAGATCTTGAGGCTGATGTGGACCAAAATGGCGTGACGCGCAGCGCAACGGTGATCGTGACGCTTGAGGAAACGCAGACGCCCTAACGGGCCGAGGCCCGGCGCAGCAAGGATGCCGCGTGCGCTGTCGGGATCAGGCTGGTTTTCACCTCGTAATCCAGATGCGGGCGATGGGCGTGATCGGGCGATGATACGCTGGCAGGCAATGCATGGCGGGTATGGGGCGCGATCAGGTGCGACTCTGCGGCGATCCCTTCGGCGTAGATGATATGGTGATCATCAAAGATCAGCTGGAAATAATCAATAAACCCACCGCGACGGCGGAAGACTGTCGTATGATCCACCAGATGCCGCGCCTTGATCAGAACCTCGGCGCGGCCTGCGCCCAGATGATCCTCACGCTGATAGATAAACAGGCGGTGGTCGGGACGCACGACCAGATCACGGTCATTATGCAACGCGCCCTTGGTGATCACGACAGGGGCAAAGCGCCCCGTCGCGCGCAGCGTCGCCAGGCCGATATGGCGGATCGGCCGTCGGCCGGCGTCACGCGTCAGTACCATATCGCCTGCGGTCAGTTTTTCGATCGGGCGCATCTTTCCGTCGCCCATCGTGATCCGGGTGCCGCGCGCAAAAGACCCGCTGGCCGCTTCTGCAAAGCGGCGGGTTGCGGTGTGCCGCTCAATGCCGACCAGCCGGTAGTCGATCAAGGGCAGCAACTCACCCAGCGGCAGCAAACACACCGACGCGGCGCTGTCGTCTTCGATCTCGACCAGGATCAGCGCCTCATGGGTGCTGCCATCTGGGGCCATCATGGTCAGGCAACTGTCCAGATGCACGGTGTTGCGTTGACCGGTGGCCAAACGCAGGCCGTCGTCGTCCGCGATCAGATCAAGCGGTGACGTTCTGGCCGCACCCGCAATTTCGAACACATCATCCAGCACAAGTTCGTCGGCAAAAGACAATGGCTCGCCTTTCATCACACCGCCGCTGACGGTGACCTGGGTGGCGCGAAAAACGTCAACGGTGATGGGGCGCTGGGTCATGATAAAAGGGTTACACCGGGGGTGTGCCAAGGCCAAGCATGAACACGGACCCACGTGATGTGTTTGCCGATCGTCCGGTGCGGTGCTAGGTCAAATGCAACCAAGTCAGAAAGGGATGTCATCATGGATCTGGGGATCAAAGGGAAACGCGCGCTTGTCTGTGCATCATCGAAAGGTCTGGGGCGCGGCTGTGCCGAAGCATTGGCGGAAGCGGGCGTCGATCTGGTGCTGAACGCACGCGGGGCCGAGGCGTTGGACGCGACCGCCACGGATATCCGCAATCAATACGGCGTCGACGTCGTGGCTGTGGCCGCGGATGTGTCGACCCAGGACGGGCAGGCGACGCTGCTGGAGGCCGCGATGGGCGTAGATATTCTTGTCAATAATGCAGGCGGCCCACCTCCGGGCCTGTGGTCTGACTGGGACCGGGATGATTTCATCGCGGCACTCGATGCCAATATGCTGGCCCCGATCGCGCTGATGAAGGCACTGATGCCCGGTATGATCGACAAGGGCTGGGGGCGCGTCGTGAATATCACCTCCGGTTCGGTCAAGGCACCGATCCCGCAGTTGGGCCTATCCAACTCTGCGCGTGCCGGTCTTACGGGCTATGCCGCTGGTACCGCGCGGCAGGTGGCGCAGTTTGGCGTGAACATCAACAACATGCTGCCGGGCATCCATGCGACGGACCGCGCCAAAAGCCTTGATGCCGGTGTGTCAAAGGCCCAGGGCATCGACATCGCCGAGGCCACGGCACAGCGCAAAGCCACAATCCCCGCCCGTCGTTATGGCACCAAAGAGGAGTTCGGCGCGATGTGTGCGTTTCTGTGTTCGCAGCACGCGGGCTTTATCGTGGGCCAGAATATCGTGCTGGATGGCGGTGCGATCAACGCAACCATCTGATCACACGCTTGAAAAGGGGCTGTGGGGCAAAGGTGCAGACCTTGCCCCACAGCCCAACTGTTGTTAGGTGCGCTATACCTTAATGTTTTCGTCAGGGATAAGCCCCCACCCATGCAAGCCCCCCGCGTTGAGATCAAGAATATCGTCAAAGACTTTGGCGGCCGCCGCGTGGTGGACGACGTCAGCTTGACGGTCATGCCCGGACAGGTCACCTGCCTGTTGGGTCCGTCGGGCTGCGGTAAGTCAACGACGCTACGCATCATCGCCGGGGTGGAAAACCAGGATAGCGGCACGATCCATGTCGATGGCAAAGTGGTGTGCGACGCCCATGTTTCGCTGCCGCCCGAACAACGCAATATCGGATTGATGTTTCAGGACTTCGCCTTATTTCCGCACCTGACAGTGGCGCAGAACGTGGCATTCGGACTGTCTGGGCGCAAGATTACGGACCGGGTGCATGTACTGCTGGGTAAGGTGGGGATGTTGTCCCATATTGATGACTACCCCCACCAGCTCTCCGGTGGTGAACAGCAACGCGTCGCATTGGCGCGGGCCTTGGCCCCGCGCCCCCGGATCATGCTGATGGACGAGCCGTTTTCCGGCCTTGATGACCGCCTGCGCGACGATATCCGCGATGAAACGCTCGAAGTGCTCAAAAGTGAAGGAACGGCTGTTCTGCTGGTCACGCACGAGCCGGGTGAGGCGATGCGCATGGCCGATGAAATCGCGCTGATGCGCAACGGCAAGATCGTGCAGCGCGGGGCGCCCTACAACATCTACAATGCGCCGACAGATATCGAAGCGGCAGCTTTCTTTAGTGATATCAACGTGATCAGGGGCAAAGTTCAGGGCGCGCTGACCGATACACCCTTTGGCCAGTTCCTCGCCCCCGGGGTACCTGATGGCACCGAGGTTGATATCGTGATCCGCCCCCAGCACATCAAGATCGAGTTCGACCGCGCCGGACGCGGCCCCAGCCCCACACCTGTCGAAGGCACCGCCGCAAGGGGTGTGGTCGAGCGGGCGCGGTTCATGGGGGCATCAAGTCTGGTGGAATTCCGCATGGACTTTGATGGATCAATTCTGAAGGCCGTGGTGCCATCGGTGTTCCTGCCAAAGCCGGGCATGCCGCTATGGTTGATGATCCGGCGGGATCGGTGTTTCGTGTTCGCGCGGAAGTAATGTGGCAGGCAACAGGGTCGTTGGCGGCAAGCTTGTCGATGTGCATCTCTTTTGCTGGCATCCCAGCAAGTCGACTTCAATCTCAAGTGTATGAAAAACCATACAATGATGTGTGGAAAATAGACCCATCAGGTTAAAGATTTAGAGAATTGTTGCAGGGTCCAATTTGCGACAAAAACAAGCCATCGGACGCGTGTTTGGTTTGTTCGGTAAGTAGAGAGTAAGCCGCAGTTGGCTAAGTTGTCATTGAGTGTTGTGTTTATCAGTCGTTATTAGTGCCGGTTCGATAGAGAAGACATTGGTACACGGTTTACCACTTTATTCTCAACGTCTGAGCCACGTTGTCGTAAAAACAGAGTTCGGTAGTCAGTGAGTTGTTAAATGTTGTGGTGCTGGTCGTTGCAATGGTGAAGGTTTCACCGTCGCAACGGCATGCCACAGTAAGGAAAAGTCATATTTTCCACTCCATAAGCCGGGTGTCCAGGCTGTTGCCGCGATGCCCGCTTTTACCTCAAAAATAATACCGAATGTCGGTTTGTTTTAAAGGTTTCTCAGAAAGCGTCGTGACGAGTTATGATACCGAAGAAATTCTTTCCCAACGCATTTGTTCCGTTCTTCCCGGTGCTTCTGGTCGAGGATCGGCCTAAGAGCATCCCTTGCGAAAAAACGACCGGGGCCAAGCACCAGAAAGACCTTTGCGCATGTAACGAGCCGTCGATAATTGATGTTCAAGGCGACAGTTCAGATGATGCGACACGTGACGATACAAAGAAGCTGGACCTGTAGCTGACAGTCATAGACTATTTCAGCCGCGCCGCTCTACCACCGCGTCGCTTCGTGATCTGACCGACGCGTGACGGCAGATCAGCCATGATCGCTTTGCGCGCGTCCGGTGACATGCCCGACCAAGCCCCGATCTCATCAATGGACCGCAAACACCCCGTGCACAAACGGCTTTCGGGATGGATCACACAGATCTTGATACAAGGGCTTTCAATCTCGGCGCGGGCCCAGATGTGATCTGTGTTTTCAGGTTTGGTCACGACTGATTCCTTAGATGCGCCATGCGGTCTAGCATACCTTGCAAGATATAGCTTGCGGCGACATGGTCGATCACCTCGGCGCGACGTTTGCGTGACGTATCCGCCTCAAGCAGCGCGCGTTCGGCGGCGACGGTGGACAGGCGTTCGTCCCAGAAGGTGATCGGCAGGGGGGTCAATCTTTCCAGATTGCGGGCAAAGGCGCGGGTCGCTTGGCAGCGTGGTCCTTCGGAACCATCCATATTTCTGGGCAGCCCCAGCACCAGCCCCGTGACCAGACGATGCGTCGTCAGTTCCAGCAGCTTGGCGGCATCCAGCCCGAACTTCTTGCGTTTGATCGTCTCAAGCGGTGTCGCAACGGACCGCATCACGTCGGACACGGCAACGCCGATGGTGACGGTTCCAAGGTCCAGACCGGCCAGGGCACCCATCTTGGGGATGGCTGCCACGAATGCTTCAGGCGTGTCGCAGATCATTCCTCAAGCACGCCTGCGTCGCGCGCGGCATTGGTCAATATCTCCATTCCGCGCATACTGCTGACGAAAACCTGCTGTGCTTCGGTCCAGACCGCACGGGCGGCATCCTGATCGCCCAGCACCCCATAGGCACGGATCAGGCGCGCCCAATCCTGTGCGGGGCCCCCATCGGTCGCAAGCCGGTTGGCCAGACCCGAAACCATGCCGCCGATCATCGCCTGACGGTCTTCCTCGGACATATCCTGCGCGGCTTCCATCTGATCAAACGACGGACCGCGGGCTTCCGGCACCGCATATTCAACCCCTGCGCGGAACGCCGCGTCGCTGACCTGGGACCGCGCACTGGCGATGTGGAAATTATTGGGATCACCCGTTTCGATGATGTCGCGCCAAAGCCGCAGTGCCAGATCGGGCCGGTCCGTCTGGTTATAAAGCGCGCCCAGATAGTAGCGGGCGGCGGTGTTGCCTTGATCCCGGTCAAGGATCTGGCCG
>CBDTVH010000181.1:0-5333 GCA_965363665.1 uncultured Yoonia sp.
TGGATTGATCAGGCCGGGGCTGCGGGTCTTGCGCGCATGGCGTCGGTGCAGAATGAGTATTCATTGCTGTGCCGCCTTTATGACACCGATATGGCCGAGATGGCCGTGAACGAGGATGTGACACTCTTGTCATTCTCGCCGCTGGCTTGTGGTTTGCTGACCGGTAAATACCAAAACGGTGCGGTCCCGGAAGGCAGCCGCATGGCCATTAACGGTAATCTGGGTGGTCGGGTGACAGACCGGTTATGGCCCGCTGTGCAGGCCTATCTGGATCTGGCAGCCAAACATGGGTTGGACCCGGTGCATATGGCGATGGCATGGCAGCGGACGCGGCCTTTCGATGTGTCCGCCATCTTTGGGGCGACGACGTCGGACCAATTGACCCAAATCCTTGGTGGCAAGGATGTGGTGCTGTCCGATGATGTGATCGAAGAGATTGACACCGTGCATAAGCAGCACCCAATGCCTTATTAGGTAGGGTGGGTTTTCAACCCACCTTACTGGCCGCACCCAACGCGATTTCAAAACGGGGACCGGGCGATGTGGTCAATTCCGCAAGTCCCATCGCGCGATATGCGGCAGCGGCACCGGGATTGGTTGGTGACGTGCCTATCACCAACCTGCAAGCGCTCTGTGCGTTTGCAAATGTTCGGCAGGCTGCAATCAATGCCGTACCAATCCCTTTGCCGCGCATTGGTTCAATGACGAAAAGATGCGCGATATCCAAAAGATTCCCTTTATGCATCGGTCTCCAGTGCTGTTCCAGCGCAGCATAGCCGACGGCTTGGCCGTCTTGATGCGCGATCAGCCCCGTCAGCGGCCCGCCAATGAATTTCGCTTGTGTATCGGCAAGGCCCATCTGGCAGGTGTCGCCATGAAAAGCGCAAAGCGCTTGGATCATCCGCAGCAGGTCTGGAATGTCTGTCGGGGTCACTTGTGTGATCTGTGGCATGTGTGGTGTCCTCGCGATTGGCCCGCAAGGACATAAAACAGATCGTTCACCCTTGCGGGCGACTGTTGTTTTGAGATGTCGTCAAAAAAGCCCAGCCGCCGTCATATGGCGCCGGTAAAATAGATCGCTGATATATGTGGCGTTCTGCTCATGCGGGCACGATGCCCGCAAGCGGAACCTTCTGTCAAGAATTCCGCCTTGTGTGATCGCGTCATATGGGCAAATGTCCGGTCAATCCGGTTGCACAGGGGAGAACGCAAATGCCACTTGAGATGAACCGCGAGGTCTTTATCACCTGTGCCGTGACCGGCTCTGGCTCCACCCAGGATCGCAGCCCGCATGTACCCCGTTCGCCCCGGCAGATCGCCGATAGCGCCATCGACGCAGCAAAGGCCGGTGCCGCGGTGGTGCATTGTCACGTGCGCGATCCCGAAACAGGTGTCCCATCGCGCGACCTGGCGCTTTATCGCGAGGTCACGGACCGCATTCGTGATGCAGAGGTCGATGTGGTGCTGAACCTCACCGCTGGCATGGGCGGTGATATCGTCTTTGGTGGCACCGAAGCGCCGCTGCCCACGATTGCCGGTACCGATATGGTGGGTGCTACCGAACGCGTCGCCCATGTGGCGGAATGCCTGCCGGAGATTTGCACGCTTGATTGCGGGACCATGAATTTCGCCGAGGCTGATTATGTGATGACCAACACCCCCGGCATGTTGGTTGCCATGGGGCGGATGATGACCGAACTGGGCGTCAAGCCAGAGATCGAGGCCTTTGATACCGGCCATCTTTGGTACGCCAAGCAGTTGGTCAAAGACGGTGTGCTTGATAGCCCCGCACTGGTGCAGCTTTGCATGGGCGTGCCGTGGGGTGCGCCGGATGATCTGAATACCTTCATGGCGATGGTCAACAACGTGCCTGATGACTGGACATTTTCGGCTTTCGGCTTGGGGCGCAGCCAGATGCCATACGTGGCCGCTGCGGTGCTGGCGGGCGGCAATGTGCGTGTCGGGCTGGAGGACAACCTGATGCTGGATCGTGGCGTTTTGGCAACCAATGCGCAACTGGTCGAGCGTGCGGCGGGAATTGTCGAAAACCTTGGTGCCAAGGTTATCGGCCCCCAAGAGGTCCGGACGAAGCTTGGCCTGACAAAGCGCGCCGCGGTGTCAAAGTGAGGGCATTTGCACTGACCTTGCTGCTGGCTGGTTGCGCTACCCAAGACAGCGGTGGGCTCTTTTCCGTCTATCGCGATACCGCGGTGCCGATCGCATCCAAGGCCGTCTTTGAACCCGAACGGTATCTGGGCGTGTGGCACGAGGTATCGCGATATCCCGTCCCCTTTCAGGATGGCTGCGTCGGCGTCACCGCCGAGTACGGATTGCGCGATGACGGGTTGCTATCGGTTCTGAACATTTGCCGGGATGAAGCTGGGCAGGAAACGTCCCGGATCGCTGGCACCGCCGAGATCGTGGGACCAGGCCGGCTGAAGGTGCGGTTTCCATCGGTGCCGTTCGTTGCGGCGGATTACTGGGTGCTTTGGACGGATGAAGATTACCGCACAGCGGTCGTCGGCGCACCAAACGGGCGGTCTGGTTGGATTTTGAACCGGACGCCGGACATCCGTGCCGACCGGTTGGAAGCGGCCCGTGATGTTTTGCAATTCAACGGCTATGATCTGAGCCGACTGAAGGAGTTTTAGCGATGAGACGTTTGATTTTGGGCAGTTTCGTCGTACTGGCGGCTTGTGAAGGCAGCGGTATGGCTGCCGGTGGTGGCGGGATGCGCGAGTTCATGGTGATCGGCAATCGGATGTCGTTTGAGGACTGCCGGGCGCGCGGCGGTCTGATCATTCGCGACAGCAACACAGCGATGGTCGCCTGCGATCCATCAATCCGGCGCGAACCTGTTCCGGCAGATGAATTTGACCATCCAGACGACAAACCCGCAGGATAAGACATGACAGGACAAACAGCAGCCATCATCGGCGGTGGCGTAATTGGCGGCGGCTGGGCTGCGCGTTTCCTGCTGATGGGCTGGGACGTGCGGGTGTTCGATCCCGACCCAGAGGCCGAGCGCAAGATCGCAGAAGTGCTTGATAACGCGCGCCGGTCGCTGCCGGGCTTGTCTGACGTGGCCTTGCCCGCAGAAGGTCATCTGAGCTTTCACGACACGATGTCCGCCGCAGTCGCGGATGTGGCATGGATACAGGAAAGCGTGCCGGAACGGTTGGAACTGAAGCGCAAGGTCTATCAGACCCTTCAAGAACACTGCCCGAAAGATGCGGTCATCGGATCGTCGACCAGCGGTTTCAAACCCTCGGAACTGCAAGGGAGCGCTATCCGGCCTGAACAGATTGTCGTGGCCCATCCGTTCAACCCGGTCTACCTGTTGCCATTGGTGGAACTGGTGCCAAGCGACAAGACCAACCCGGCGATCATGGCCCGTGCCAAGGATATCCTGACCAGTCTGGGTATGCACCCTTTGCATGTGCGCGCCGAAATTGATGCCCATATCGCGGACCGTTTCCTGGAGGCCGTCTGGCGCGAAGCCCTGTGGCTGATCAAGGACGGCATCGCCACGACCGAGGAAATCGACGACGCGATCCGTTATGGCTTTGGCCTGCGCTGGGCGCAGATGGGCCTGTTCGAAACCTACCGTATTGCAGGCGGTGAAGCGGGCATGCGCCATTTCATCGAACAGTTCGGACCCTGTCTTGAATGGCCGTGGACCAAGCTGATGGATGTGCCGGAACTGACCGATGCGCTGATTGATGCGGTCGCGGACCAGTCTGATGCGCAGTCTGGCCAATACACAATCCGCCAATTGGAACGGGCCCGCGACAACAACCTTGTCACCATTTTGCGTGGGTTGAAGGCGCAGGACTGGGGCGCTGGAAAACTGCTCAACGCGCAGGATCGCCGGGTTGAGGGTACGATCGGCCTGCCGGATGATCTGAGCAAGCCAATCGTGACGGTCGAACGTGCCGTGCCTCTCGATTGGACGGACTATAATGGGCATATGAACGAAGCCCGCTATTTGCAGGCTTTCGGCGACGCGACAGACCGGATGATGCTGCTGGTGGGGTGCGATGCGGAATATATCGCTACCGGCGGGAGCTACTTCACCGCCGAAAACCACATTCGCCATCTCGATGAGGTCCGCGCAGGCGCTGTCATCCGGGTTGAGACCCACGTGCTGAACGGTGCGGGTAAGAAAATGCACCTGTTCCACCGCATGTTCGAAGGCGATCGCGAATTGGCAACGGGCGAACACATGCTGATCCACGTCAGCCTTGAAACACGCAAAGCCTCGGACCCTGCGCCACATCTTGCAGCGACGCTGGCGCGGGTGGCAGAGGCGCATGCGGCATTGCCGATGCCCATCGGTGTCGGCAAAGCGGTTGGCGTGCGCGGCTAGTCTATCTGCGCAATGAGCCGTTCAAGGTACTGACCGATATCGCGCTGGCTGACGGTGGCTGCGCGAACCAATTCGTCAAAATGGGCGGTAATCGCGGCGACCCGTTCGGTGTCGCGGAAAACCAGATAGTTCTGTCCGATATAAATAACCGCCAAAAGTGGCCCGAACACCGTGACCGGGGCAGAATACAGCTTGCGCTGGTCATATAGATGCAGCCGCAGGGAAGGATAAAGCTGCCCGTGCAGATCACGGATTTGCGCAAGTTGCGGTATGCGCAGTTCGGGTGCCAGCCCGTAATAATAGCCTTCCCCGCGCGCAAAGCTTTCGATCTCGGAAAGTGAAATCGCTATTTCGTAATCCGACCGGGCGCGGCGCATCCATTCCAGCCTGTCGTTGCTTGCGCCCATGGCCTGTTCGATGGTTTTGCCCAATGAAGATGCATATTCCCACCGCAGGATGTCATCAGTTTTCAGCATATCGGGCAGCCCTGCGGGCACATGCCGAATTTTGTAACCCTCGGCTTCCTGATGCCACGCGAATATGCTTTCGTCGATCAATGCGCGCGGGGCTTCGGTCATGGTTATTGCACTGGCCACGAGGTCTTGGGCTTGCTCGGGCCGGTCGGACAGCCCAAGCAGCCAATCCGCACTGACCCCAAGAACAGCCGCACATGCCGCAACCAGTTGTCCATTGGGCAGCCGGGCGCCGTCATCCTTGATAAGCTGCGACAAGGTCGAGCGGTCTACCTGCGCTTGGCGCGCAAGCGCACTTTGGGTGATGCCAGCCTTGGCCATCCCTTCTTGAAGTCTGGATCGGAACAGTCGCGCCCGATCCCGTTTGTCCATAATTGTCAACATATGAGGATATAGTCACATATTGATGCTTTTGTGAACTACTCTCCAAATGGTCGGGCAGGACAGGTTCGCCTAGGCCTTTGTGCATGGGACAGAATAAAAATGGACCG
>CBDTVH010000182.1:0-5310 GCA_965363665.1 uncultured Yoonia sp.
CGAAGTGGCCGATGTTGCCGACGATCGCCATGTCCTTCATCTCGCGCATATGCTCAATCCGGATGACGTCTTTGTTGCCTGTGGTGGTAATAAAGATGTCCGCGCTGTCCAGCACATCCTCAAGCACAACAACCTCAAAGCCGTCCATCGCGGCCTGCAATGCGCAGATCGGGTCCACTTCCGTCACCTTCACCCGCGCACCTGCACCGGCCAGTGACGCGGCAGAGCCTTTGCCCACATCGCCATACCCACAGACAACCGCGACCTTACCGGCCATCATCGTATCAGTCGCGCGGCGGATACCGTCGACCAGCGATTCCTTGCAGCCGTATTTGTTGTCGAACTTCGATTTGGTCACACTGTCGTTCACGTTGATCGCAGGGAAGGGCAACTGACCATTCTTGTGCAGATCGTAAAGGCGGTGAACGCCGGTCGTCGTTTCCTCGGAGACGCCTTTGATTGCGTCGCGCGTCTTGGTGAACCAACCGGGGCTGGCGGCCATACGCTTGGCGATCTGCTTCTTGATGACTTCTTCTTCCTCGGACTGGGGCACGGGGATGATATCTTCACCCGCTTCGGCGCGCGCGCCCAGCAAGACGTAAAGCGTTGCATCGCCACCATCATCCAGGATCATGTTTGGCCCGTCAGGGAACATGAAGGACTTATCAAGGTAATCCCAATGCTCTTCCAGCGACTGACCCTTGATCGCGAACACAGGTGTGCCGCCTGCCGCAATCGCCGCCGCCGCGTGATCCTGGGTTGAGAAGATATTGCAAGACGCCCAGCGCACATCTGCGCCAAGATCGACCAGCGTTTCGATCAGAACCGCCGTCTGAATGGTCATGTGCAGCGATCCAACGATCCGCGCGCCTTTGAGTGGTTTCTTGTCACCATATTCTTCGCGCAGCGCCATCAGGCCCGGCATTTCGGTTTCAGCGATATCCAGCTCTTTGCGGCCAAACTCTGCAAGGGCGATGTCCTTGACGATATAGTCTTTCATTGCTGCCTCCTCGGCGGGCGATTGTCTGTTGAACGGGCTGATAGCAGGGGTTCACTGCTGCGACAATGGCCGCGATGTCGCGTTTAGCAGGCAATTACTGGAGAAAGCTTAATTCACAAGAAGGTCGGTCTATCTGACTGCATCGCATACGGTTTACCATTGATCTGCGCCAAACTATGTCAAACAGGCACAACACAGCTGGAGCCGCCATGCCCAAAGCCCAACCTCGTGCCTGGCAACGTATGCTATCAGGCCGTCGCCTGGATCTTCTTGATCCGACCCCTGTTGATATTGAAATCGAAGATATCGCCCACGGACTTGCGTTTGTGGCCCGCTGGAACGGCCAGACCGAAGGCGATTTTGCCTATTCCGTGGCGGAACATTCGCTTTTGGTCACCGAAATTTTCAAACGGCAGCAACCCAAGGCGCCGGTCAAATGGCAATTGGCCGCATTGCTGCATGACGCACCCGAATATGTGATTGGCGATATGATCAGCCCCGTAAAGGCCGCCGTCGGCCCCGGATATGGTGAGCTGGACGACCGTTTGACCGCCGCCATCCATCTGCGTTTTGGCCTGCCGGCTCAAATTCCGGTCGCCGTGAAAAAGCAGATCAAGAAGGCTGACAAACTGTCGGCATGGCTTGAGGCGATCCAGATTGCGGGCTTCACCCAGACCGAGGCGGACAAGTACTTTGGCAAACAAGACCCAGCGTTGACCGACAGCCTGCGTATCAAGCTGCGGCCGCCAGTGGCGGTGCGCGATGATTATACCGCGCTCTACCACCAACTTGCGGCGGCGCTGTGATCATCCGTGCTGCCAAACCCGCTGATGCGGTTGATATGACCGGGCTTTCGAACCCGATCATCGCGATTGGCGGAACGACCGCGCATTAAATCCGATAAGAGCAATTTTAGTCGCATTTGCGAAACGCTTGCTTAATCAATCCAGAACCATACTGCAGCCGCACAGTTGCAGGAATCATCAATGCTCGCGACCCCAAATCAGGCGGCAAAAACCGCAGGCCGCCTTATGCCGCGCAAGCCAGATCGCCTTTGGCTGCACTACTGTTCTGCTTTGGTGATCATCTTTTGCCTGATCATTGCGACATATCTGCTGAACCGCGCCATGTTAGAGCGGGGGATCCTGGCTGCTGAAGGCATCGTCAAAAGCAACGAACAGGTTCTGATTGCACAGGACATCGTGGCAATGTCCGATGACCTTGCTATCGCCACCGCACCCGATTTCGGCAATTTCAATAAGGCTGTCGTCAGGTTCGAAACCGTTTACGTGGATGTGCTCTCGACCGAGCTTCACTCAAACATGCTTGATGAACACCTGTTTCAAGAAACCGAGGGCCTGCAACAAAGCGTGCGTGAATTCCTAACGATAACAAAGCGGTTTTCGGTTGCACCGGCCGACGCGCGTCCAACGCTGAACCTGCGTATTCGACACATCTATGGGGCAGGTGGATTGAAGGCGGAATTGCTGCAAACGGCAACACTTATCGCCAGGCAAGTCAAAGCCGAAGCGGCATATTTCAAGGCCCTGCAGCGCACGATGCTGGTGGCGTCCGGCATTGTTCTTTTAGCAGAGGCTGTGTTTATCTTTCTGCCGGCACAAAGGTCCGTGCAGTCCAGTCTGCGGGCGATGCGGAAAACAACCAACGACTTGCGGGCATCACAAAAACAGCTGAAAGAAATGAACAGACAGCTGGAACATACCGTCAGCCATGACCAGTTGACGGGGTTGCCCAATCGCAGATCACTGACCGAATACATGAAAGGTGCCAAGCTTATCAAAAACGGGGATGAGTGGAGCCTGTTCCTGGTCGGTCTGGATGATTTCAAGTCGGTGAATGACACAATCGGTCATGACCATGGTGACGCGCTGCTGATTGCCGTCAGCCGCGCGCTGACCAGTTGCGTTGATTATGAACACCTTGTCGCGCGCGTCGGCGGGGATGAGTTTGCCCTGATCTCAAACGAACCGACACGGTATCTGATTGATCGCATAACGGCAGCGTTTCAAGAACCCTTTGTCATCAACGGTCGCAGGATACCAATGAACGTCAGCATCGGGTACCTGAGCGACAGTGACGGGACAAAACCGCCTTTGGATTTTCTTGCTGATGCGGAAATTGCCCTGAAGTACGCAAAAAGCGCTGGCGGAAACCGCAATCAGGCGTTTACCCAGCATCTGCGTGACGATTTGATCATGATGCAGCAAATGCAACTGGATCTGATGGATGCAATCCGCAACGGCGAGATTGAACCGTGGTTCCAGCCGCAGGTCCGCCTATCGGACGGCCGCTTGCACGGCGCAGAAGTGCTCGCGCGCTGGCGCCACCCGACACGCGGGCTGTTGACGCCGGATGTATTTCTGCCTGTGGCCGAACGTGCAGGACTGATGGTGGATCTTGATCACGCGATCTGGAAGTCGGCGATGGATCATGCCAGAAAGTGGGAAGAATCAGGCGTTTGGCGCCCCGTCATTTCGCTGAACGCGGCCCCCGATACGATATCTGACCCTTACCTGGTGGAACGTTTCCTGCTTGCCCTGCAACGCTCTGGCCTTGAAGCGGATCAGGTCATTGTCGAGCTATTGGAAACCACACTGATCAATGGAAAAGACGATCTGGCGGCCATCAATATCGACAGCCTTGCCGATTGTGGTATCGCGCTGGAACTTGATGATTTCGGAACCGGCTACGCGTCTCTGTCAAAGCTTACGCAACTCCCGCTTACGGGGATCAAGCTTGACCGATCCTTGATAGCGCCATTGCCGGATCAAGCCGCCGATAGCGTCGTGCGCGCAATTCTTGCACTGGCGACCGAACTGGGTCTGCACGTTGTTGCCGAGGGTGTTGAAGAAAATGTGCAGGCTGCGCACCTGAATGACCGCGGCTGTCGGATCGGGCAGGGTTATGGTTTCGGAAAACCGATGCCTGCTGCCGAATTCACGACTTGGTTGGAAAATAATGCAAAAGCACAGTTGCAAGCCGGACCTGTTATAGCGCGTTTCGCCGGAGCCACTTGAGGATCAGGCGGACAAACCGTATCTGGGGCTGGTAAGGCTGACCAGAAAAGGGCAACGCATGGCCAACCACCTCTATCAAAACGATCTGCCGGATGGGCTGGACCTTGGCCCGGTCGTGGCAATTGATTGCGAAACGATGGGCTTAAACCCGCATCGCGACAGGCTTTGCCTGATACAGATGTCCGGCGGCGATGGCGATTGCCATCTTGTGCAAGTCACGCAAGGACAAACAGAGGCACCCAACCTGTGCAGGATGCTGGAAAACCCTGATGTCCTGAAACTGTTTCACTTCGGTCGTTTTGATATTGCAGCGTTGCTGAATGCCTTCGGCGCGGTAACTGCGCCTGTGTATTGCACCAAGATCGCGTCGAAACTTGTCCGCACCTACACGGACCGCCACGGATTGAAGGTCTTGCTGCAAGACATGGTTGGCGTCGATATCTCAAAGCATCAACAGCAAAGCGACTGGGGTGCACCAAAGCTGACTGATGCGCAGCTTGATTACGCTGCTTCTGATGTCCTGTACCTGCATAAATTGAAGGAAAAATTTGACGAATTGCTCGCGCGCGAGGGCAGGACCGAGATTGCACAATCCTGTTTCGATTTCCTGCCGACGCGCGCCAAACTTGATCTGGCCGGATGGCCGGACATTGATATTTTTTCGCACTGATGTCGGATCACGCAAAATTCGTGGCCGCCGCAAAGCGGGTCATCACTCAGGAAGCTGACGCATTGATGGTGTTGTCGGACCAATTGGGCGAAAGCTTTGGTGCGGCGGTCGAACTGCTTTTGAACGCCAAAGGCCGGGTGATCGTATCGGGCATGGGAAAATCCGGACATATTGCGCGCAAGATCGCGGCCACATTCGCCAGCACCGGAACGCCCGCGCATTTTGTTCACCCCGCAGAAGCAAGCCATGGCGATTTGGGCATGATGACACGCGGCGATGTCGTGCTGGTTCTGTCCAACTCGGGCGAAACACCCGAACTGGCCGATCTGGTCGCCTATACCCGGCGTTTCGGCATCCCGATGATCGGCGTGGCGGGCCGCGCCGAGAGCACGCTGATCCGGCGGGCGGATGTGGGGCTGGTGCTGCCGACGGTGCCCGAGGCCTGCGAGACGGGCTTCGTGCCCACAACCTCCACCACCATGACGCTGGCGCTCGGCGATGCGCTGGCCGTGGCGCTGATGGAGCATCGCCGCTTTACCCCTGAGCATTTCCGCGACTTCCACCCCGGCGGCAAGCTGGGCGCGCGGCTGTCGAAGGTGCGC
>CBDTVH010000183.1:0-5304 GCA_965363665.1 uncultured Yoonia sp.
GATTGTGACCGAAGGCCCGTCATACGCAGGGCGCATTGGCGGAGTTTCTTCTTCATTTTCAGGTGTTTCTGGGGTGTCGCTCACGTGATCCGCCTGTTGAATTCTATACTGCTATATTTGGTTGTGAGCACTCTATCAGACACTTGATATAGGGTGCAACGATGGATGCACCAACGTGTTGGCAGCCACAGCAGGTATTTGCTAACAGATTGTTTTTGTTGACATAAATATGATCATCGCGATCATGGGAGTAAGACCGCATTAAGAAGAAGGTGAAACCATGAGCTCAGAAACCCAATTGATGCTTGAAGGATACGGGCTGACCACCGCTGAAATGTTCTATCACATGCCTGATTATCCGCATGTGCTGAACACCTTTATCTGGCAGGACTATGATCGCGCACCTGACCATGACAAGCTGTTGAATTTCATCAGCTTTTGGCACGATGAGCTGGAAGGCCCGCTTCATTCGGTGCGCTTTGTTCATCGCAAGATGATCGGCCCGGGCGAATGGCGCAATGTGACGGGTGAATTTACCTATCACTGAAGGCTAGAACTGCCCCGCCGTCGGTTGCGGGATTGTGGGAATATCGCTGGGCGTTGCGCTGCAAGCGGCAAATGTCAGCAGGGCAATCAGGATAAGCAGGCGCTTTGGCATCGGAGAAAGTTCCTTTTTTGGTGACGGCAAGAATAGGGGACCCGGAAAATATGGCAAATGCTTACCGCATCCCCTGCCGCTTTCCGCCTAACGCGCGCGCTTGATCATACCAAACAGGTCACGCGGATCATCTGGATCGGCAATCAGGTCCAGATCAATATAGAACGGCGTCTCCTGGATTTTCTGGTGCACATAGCGCAGCGCACTGAAATCCTCGATCGCGAAACCGACACCATCAAAAAGCGTGACCTCGCTGGCGGATTGCCGACCGGTCTGCGCGCCGGTGATGACCTGCCACAACTCTGTTACTGGATGATCCTCCGGCATCTGCTGAATTTCACCTTCGATCCGCGTTTGCGGTGGGTATTCCACGAAAACGGATGACCGCGCGACGATATCGCGATGCAGTTCCGTCTTGCCGGGGCAATCGCCGCCGATCGCGTTGATATGCACGCCTGCACCGACCATGTTGTCGGTCAGGATTGTCTGCATGTCCTTGTCAGCTGTGGCCACGGTGATAACATCCGCGCTCTCGATCGCCTCTTGGGGCGTGGCGCATGGGGTGATGTGAAAGCCCAGCCCATCAAGGTTCTTGATGCATTTTTGCGTGGCTGCATCGTCGATGTCGTAAAGGCGGATATTCTCGATCCCGCAAACCGCCTTGATCGCCAGGCACTGAAATTCCGACTGGGCGCCGTTGCCGATCATCGCCATCGTTTTTGCATCAGGCGAGGCAAGATGCTTGGTGGCGACCGCTGACATCGCACCGGTGCGCAACGCAGTCAGTATCGTCATTTCTGAGAAAAGGACTGGATAGCCGCTATCCACGTCAGACAGCACACCAAAGGCGGTGACCGTTTGCAGCCCCTCTTTCATGTTCTTTGGATGTCCGTTGACGTATTTAAAGCCATAGAACTCTCCATCAGATGTGGGCATCAGCTCAATAACGCCCACGTCAGAATGGCTGCCGACACGCGGCGTTTTGTCGAACAATTCCCAACGGGCAAAGTCTTTTTCAATCTCACGGGCCAGATCAGCCAGAAACGTCTCGATCCCGACATGATGCACCAGACGCATCATGTTATCGACACTGACGAATGGCACCATCGCCAGTTTGGATGCTTTCAGGCTCATTGCTTGTCTCTTGTTGGGCGGTCAAACACGCGACGGCCGAGAAGTGAGGCGGTCAGATCGACCATCAGGTTCGCGGTTTTACCGCGATCATCAAGGAACGGGTTCAGTTCCACGAGGTCCAGAGATGTGACCAAATCACTATCCGAAAGAATTTCCATCACCAGATGCCCTTCGCGCACGGTCGCACCACCCGGGACAGTCGTGCCAACGGCGGGGGCGATAGAGGGGTCAAGGAAATCCACGTCCAGCGACACATGCAGCATCCCGTTTTCGGCGGCGACACGTTCAAGGAAGGCCTTGAGCGGCGCGCTGATCCCTTCCTCATCAATCCGGCGCATGTCGACCAGTTCAACATCCGCATCCGACAGAATCGCATGCTCCGCCGCATCGACAGAACGCAGACCGATCATGCAGATGTTTTGCGTTTTGACCGTGGCGGGCAGGGGCGGGTAGGCGTCAAACCCGTCACGGCCGGTCACGTAGCCAACCGGTGTGCCGTGCAGGTTGCCGCTATCGGTCGTGTCAGGCGTATGAATGTCACTGTGCGCGTCAAGCCACAGGGCAAAGAACGGGCGGCCCTGGCTTTGGGCGTGTGCGGCCATGCCGGCCACGGTGCCAGCGGCCAGCGCATGATCGCCCCCCAGAAAGATCGGCATGCCGCGTTGCGCGGCGTCTTGGGCCGCGTTCATCAGCGTGTGCGCCCAACCAACGTTCTCGGCCAGTTTGTGAACCAGCGGATTAAGTGGCGCGGCGACGGTGACGTCCTTTGGCGCAAGGTTGCCGATATCCTCGACGGTGTGTCCCAGTTTGGTGATCGCCTCGGCGATCCCGGCGGTGCGGTATGCGTCGGGGCCCATTAGGCAACCCTGACGGCGTTTGCCGCAGTCGACAGGTGCGCCGACAAGTATGCAGTGTTTTTGTGTCATGCGGCCAGTGTTGTTCAAAACAGGGGGTGCGGTAAGCCCGCAAATTGTGCAAAATGGCGACAGATTGCACGAAATGGATGGTCACGATGGACGAAATGGACGGTCAACTGATAGCAGCGCTCAAGCGCAATGGGCGGGCGTCCCTGTCCGAGCTTGCCGCCCGGTTGGGCGTGACGCGCAGCACGGTGCGGGTGCGCCTTGATAAGCTGGTGCAAGGCGGCGAGATTGCCGGGTTCACGGTGCTGACCCGGTCTGATGTCCGCCCCGATCCGGTGCGCGGGCTGATGATGTTGGAAATCGCAGGCCGCGGTGCGGAAAAATCCATGAAACAACTGCAACGCATGCCAGAGGTTCAGGCGGTTCATTCCACCAACGGCACATGGGATCTGATTGCCGAAATCGGGACCGATACGCTGGAACAGTTCGATCAGGTGCTTTTTGCGATCCGCCGCTTGGACGGCGTCACACGCTCCGAGACGAACCTGCTGTTGTCGACCCGGCGCTGAGGCGCACGGCGATGATCCAGCCGATCATCAATCCAAATGATGCAATGGCGTTCCAGCTGGCCATCGAAAGTGTCAGAAGCTCCCAGCTGACCTCATCGCACATCACGACACGTGGCCCGGTGATGGTCAGCAGGTCAGCGCCACTCAACCCTTCAAGGCTGCTTCCGCCGGTGCAACTGCTGGGGCCCTCCCACC
Source organism: uncultured Yoonia sp. (assembly GCA_965363665.1). Taxonomy (GTDB): domain Bacteria; phylum Pseudomonadota; class Alphaproteobacteria; order Rhodobacterales; family Rhodobacteraceae; genus Yoonia. The sequence continues at coordinate 3,420 of CBDTVH010000183.1, forward strand.
AGCCACGCTCAACGCCTGTGTGAAACACACCGATCCCCGCCGTCGTCGCCGCGGCAAGTGCCCCGAGCGCGGGCATGAAAGGACCCGAAATGCGCAGCGCCAGAATACCGATCAAGATCGCGGCAACATGCGGCCAACGCTGCCAAAGGCACATCGCACAGGGCGGATACCCCAATGCCTGAAACAGATAGGCCCCGGCCAAAAGTGCTGCGGACCCGCCCGCAGACAGTGTGATCATCAGGTTCCGTGTCATAACAAACCAATCATAGCAAATCCGCCAATCAGCAGCACGCAAAAGAGTATAAACATCAAACCAAGACGCTTTTCGATGAAATCGCGAATGGGTGCGCCAAATTTCCACAAGAGTGCGGCAACAAGAAAGAACCGCAACGCGCGCGCGAATATGGACGAGATGATAAAGACAGACAGCGGCAGGCCGGTGACGCCGGATGCAATCGTGATCACCTTGAAAGGCAGGAAAGTCACACCAGCCACCACAACCGCCCATGCGCCGTATGCGTTGAACACCGCTGACATTTCGTCAAAACTGTCGGCCTTGCCATAAAACTCCAGGATCGGCTGGCCGACTGTCTCCATCAGGGCCGCACCGATGTAATATCCGAAAAGCCCCCCCGCGACCGAAGCGACGGTGGCGATTGCCGCGATCAGAAATGCGCGTGATGGTCTGGCGATGATCATAGGGATCATCAAAACATCAGGGGGAATCGGAAAGAACGACGATTCAACAAAAGACACGATCGCCAACGCCCACAGGGCATGCGGCGATCGCGCCAGCGAAATTGTCCAGTCATAAAGCCTGCGTAACATGAAATACTCGAATGTTTTGTTTGCTTAGGCCACGCCCGCAGCCACACGTCAAGCTTGTGTCGCAAGGCTTTGGCCGTAAAATGCATTTCAACCAATCGGGAGATACGTCATGAAATGGCGCGGGCGACGCGGGAGCAGCAATATCGAAGACCGCAGGCGCAGCCGTGGCGCACGCAAAGCAGGAGGCATCGGCGGCATTGCAGGCGTGCTGGTCCTGTTGGCAGGTCTCTATTTTGGTGTGGATACCAGTGAATTTGTCGATCTGGGCGGCAGCGGCTTTCAAACCGATACATCAGCCGACATCACACCGGCTGACGAACGTGCAGCGCAGTTTGTGTCCGTCACCCTGGCCGACACTGAAGAGGTCTGGGCGGATGTCTTTGCCCGACAGGTCGGGCAACCCTATCAGCCGCCGATATTGGTTCTGTTCAAGGATCAAACACGCTCGGCCTGCGGTGGTGCCTCGGCTGCGACGGGGCCGTTCTATTGCCCGACCGAGCGCAAGGCCTTCCTCGACACCGCGTTCTTCACCACGCTTGAGGATCGGTTGGGCGCGTCCGGTGATTTTGCAGCCGCCTATGTCGTGGCACATGAGGTCGCGCATCACGTGCAAAACGAACTGGGCATCCTGGGGCAGGTCAATCAGTTGCGCGCACAGATGAACGAAGCAGACGCGAACGCCATGTCCGTCCGGGTCGAACTTCAGGCCGATTGTTTTTCGGGGATCTGGGCGCGAACGGCCCAACAAAAGTTCGGCAGCATCGAGCAGGGCGATATTGCCGAGGCGATGAACGCGGCCGCGCAAATCGGTGATGATACGCTGCAACGCAACGCAGGCCAGCGCGTCCAACCACACACTTTCACCCATGGCACCAGCGAACAGCGCCAACGCTGGTTCCGGCGCGGGTTGGACAGCGGGATCATGGCTGAATGCGACACATTTTCGGCCGACCGTTTGTAATAAATGGCGATTGACGCGCCAAGCCTTGCGCATTAGGACAAGCGCTGTTGCCGATGTGGCGGAATGGTAGACGCAGGGGATTCAAAATCCCCCGAT
>CBDTVH010000184.1:0-5288 GCA_965363665.1 uncultured Yoonia sp.
CACCTCCATGATCTACGCGCAGATGAAGACCGTGCCGCGCTGGCGGCATTGGACCACACCTGCGATGTATCTGCTGTTGTCCGTTGGCGGCGGTGCGCTGCTGTCAGGTCAAATCGGGATCGCTTCGATCATCCTGATCGCAGGCGGCATCCTGCAAATCTTCGCTTGGGCTACGGGCGATACGCGCTTCCGGGCATCCGGCACGACTATGGACACCGCCACTGGCCTTGGTCACATCGGCAAGGTGCGCGCGTTCGAGCCACCGCACACCGGCACAAACTACCTGATGCGCGAGTTCATCCATCAGGTCGGTCGCAAACATGCCGATCAGCTGCGGATCATCACCATCGGCCTGGCGTTTGTGCTGCCCGTCATCCTGCTGCTCTTGCCGTTCAATCACCACATCATGGCGATACCTGCTGTGCTCAGCCACGTTGCAGGCGTGCTCACGCTGCGCTGGCTGTTCTTTGCACAAGCCGAACATGTGGTCGGCCTCTACTACGGGAAACGCTGAACCAGGACCCGCTATTATTGGCCCAAAAATATCCTGGGGGAGGCCCGCTCGGGCCGGGGGCAAAGCCCCTATCCGCCCTCAGCTTCGAATACGTTGCTCATTTTCTGCGTCGAACAGGAAAATCCGGCTTGGATCAATGCTGATGCCGACCTTGGCACCCGCCGGGGTCCGCTCATCTCCGCGTTCTTCCACCACAATCCGTTCGCCCGTGTCGCTGGTCAGATAGGCGAATGACACGCCGCCAAGGCTTTCCGTCATCTCGACGGAATGGCTGTCGCCGCTCTGGTCAATCACGATATGTTCAGGGCGCGCACCAACACTGACGGATTTTCCTTCATATGCGGTGCTGATCAACCCATCATACTGCGCACCCAGTCCGGGTGCGACCACAGCCCCACCTTTGACCGTCCCTTTTACAAAGTTCATCGCCGGTGAACCAATAAACCCGGCAACGAATTTGTTATCAGGATCACGGTAAAGGTCCATTGGCGCACCAACCTGTTCGATAACCCCAAGTCGTAGGACCACGATCTTGTCGGCCAGCGTCATCGCTTCCACCTGGTCGTGGGTCACGTAAATCATCGTCGCACCGATTTCCTTGTGCAAACGCGCGATCTCTACCCGCATCTCGACACGTAGTTCGGCGTCAAGATTGGACAGCGGTTCATCGAACAGAAAGACCTCAGGCCCGCGGACAATTGCCCGGCCAATGGACACCCGCTGACGCTGACCACCCGACAATGCGGCTGGCTTGCGGTCAAGGTAGGGCTCAAGTTTCAGAATACGGGTCGCCTCGGCCACCTTTTCCGCGATCTCGGCCTTGGGATGGCCGTTCATCTTGAGGCCAAACCCCATGTTGTCCTTCACCGTCATATGCGGATAAAGCGCGTAGGTCTGGAACACCATCGCCACGCCACGCTCGGACGGGTCCATGCGGGTCACGTTGCGATCGCCGATGAACATCGACCCTTCGGTCGTTTCTTCCAATCCGGCGACCATGCGCAGCAATGTGGACTTGCCGCAGCCTGAAGGGCCGACAAAGACGCAGAATTCACCGTGTTCGATTTCCAGATCAATGCCATGGATAACCTGTACGTCGCCGTATCTTTTGATGACCTTGTTCAGCGTAACACCTGACATGGCTTATATCCCCGTTGTTTCTTTTGTATTGTAATCGGGAAAGCTCCAGTTCTGGGCATCCCGTGTAATTTTGGCGGCGGTCTCTCTCAGGATCGGCACAAAAGCCTCCAGTCCTGCCAGGTTGGTGCGGCTGGTCGTGCTTGTGACGGACAGCGCCCCCAGCACGCGGCCCGCATCCGTCAGGATGGGCATGGCGACACAGATAATGCCAGGTTCATGCTCTTCGCGGTCAAAGCCATATCCGTTTTGGCGGATATCTTGCAGTTCCGCACGCAACGCGGCGGCATCCTCCAGCGTGTACTCGGTGAAGGCATGAAAGGATTGCTGCTCGATCACCGTCTCTGCTGACGCTTCATCCAGAAAGGCCAGCATCACCTTGCCGACCCCGGTGCAATAGGCCGGACCAACCTTGCCCGCCTGACTATACATTTGCACCGGCTGACCGGCATTGCGTTTGTCGATGTAAAGCACCTGTGCGTTGTCCAGCTGCGCAAGGTGCACCGTTTCCCCAACGGCCTTACTCAATGCGTCAATATGTGGCCGGGCCAGTGGTGCCAGCGTTGATTGTTCCCAGGCGGCATGTGCCAGCCGCACCAGCCGGACACCGGGCGTGTAGGTCTGGCGCTCTGGATCATAGGCCAGCATCTGCTGGTTGGTCAGTGTCTGGACAAAACGATAAAGCGTGGGCTTTGGAAATTCGGACTCCGCCAACAGCTCACTGAACCGGACAGGTCGCCCGAATGCGGCCACCTGATCAAGCACTTCAAGCGCTTTTCCGACTGTGCCGTCACCGGTCACGCGTGCCATGCGTCCTCCCTTGTCTCAACTAGCTTTTGACACCTGTCGCCGACCCGGTGCAGCTTGAGATGTTGACAAGGCTAGCCGAGTCGCGGTTTAGTATCAACATCCAAAACCAAGTTTCAAATAATGAGACTGGTTTGTCACGGAAGCATACTGGGAGGAAACCATGCATTCCATTTTGAAGACGTCGCTTGCGGCGTTGGTTGCTGCTGGCGTTACCGCGTCATCCGCTGCCGCAGACGCACACAGCCTGTCTGGCGAATTGAACATCATCTCTGACATGTCAAACCCCGCGCCCCGCGCAGTGATGGAAGGCCTGGCCGCCGACTTTGACGCGATGCACCCCGAGCTGGAGGTCAACCTGACAATCGTTGACCGCGAAGCGTGGAAAACACAGATCCGGAACGCGCTGGGTGCCAACCCGCCGGACGTCGTGAACTGGTATGCGGCCAACCGGATGCGTCCCTATGTGGATGCCGGCCTGTTCGCCGATATCTCTGACCTCTGGGCCGAGCCTGAGTTTGAAGCACTGGCATCCACCAAAGGTGCGATGACGCTCGACGATGCGCAATGGGGCGTGCCCTACACCTACTATCAGTGGGGTATCTATTATCGCAAAGACATCTTCGACGAATATGGCCTGACAGAACCCACGACCTGGGAAGAAGAGAAGGCCAACTGCCAGACCCTGCTGGACAACGGCATCAAGTGCTACACGATTGGCACCAAATTCCTGTGGACCGCTGGCGGCTGGTTTGACTACATCAACAGCCGCACGAACGGCTATGATTTCCACATGCAACTCGCCCGTGGTGAGATCCCGTGGACCGACGACCGTGTCCGCCAGACCTTTGCCAATTGGCGCGAGCTGATCGACATGGGGGCCTACATCGACGACCACCAGACCTATAGCTGGCAAGAGGCCCTGCCCTTCATGGTCAATGGCGAAGCGGCATCCTACCTGATGGGGAACTTTGCTGTTGCAGCGATGCGCGATGGTGGTCTGACGGATGACCAGCTGGACTTCTACCAGTTTCCGGTCATCAACCCTGATGTCGATTACGCAGAGGATGCACCCACCGATACGTTCCACATCGCCTCTGGTGCACAGAACATGGCCGCCGCGAAAGAGTTCTTGCGCTACGTCACATCTGCCGAAGTCCAGACCGAGATCAACGCCGGTGACGGCCTTGGCCAGCTGCCTGTGAACGCAAACGCGTCCATTGATGATGACAAGTTCCTTGAGCAGGGTTTCGACATGCTGTCAAACAACGCAGGTGGCGGCATCATGCAGTTCTTCGACCGTGACTTTGATGCGGAAATGGCATCCGTCGGTATGGAAGGCCTGCAAGAGTTCATGGTGTTCCCCGATAACCTGGACGACATCCTGATGCGCCTCGAAGAGACACGCCAGCGTATCTACAACTAAACCGTAGCGGTGGGTTTTACCCACCCTACAGCACCCACCCTCGCGTAGGGTGGGTGCAACCCACGGCCCCACCAACCCATCTGCAAGCCCGGTATCCGGCCTTTCACATGTGTTGACCCAGCAGGAGAAACGCCATGTCGGTGTCACCGGCCGTTCCAAGCACCCATGCCAGCCAACCGCGACGCGGCTGGTATAAACGCAACGAGATCGCCATCACTCCGTGGCTGTTCCTGCTGCCCGCGATGATCTTTTTCGCGGTCTACGTGATTATGCCCATTGGCCAATCATTCTGGATTTCGTTGCATGAATGGGACGGTTTGGGCGAAAAAACCTGGGTCGGCACCGCCAACTATGAACGCCTGCTGGGTTGGGGTGACGCCAATATTGACCGCAAATTCGAGGTGTCCTTCTGGAACAATATCAGGTGGCTCGTGCTTTATCTGCTGGCCATCCCTGCCGGTTTGTTCATCGCGCTTTTCCTGAACCAATCGGTCACGGGCATCCGCTTTTACAAGTCCATGTTCTTCTTCCCGTTCGTCATCAGCCAGGTCGTTGTCGGCCTGGTGTTCAGCTGGTTCTACCTGCCGCGCGAAGGTTTGCTGAACGCGATCCTTGGCTTTTTTGGCGCGGGGCCCATCAACGTCTTGGGTGATCCTTCATTGGCCACTTACGGCATTATCGCGGCAGGCCTTTGGCCGCAGACCGCCTATTGCATGATCCTGTACCTGACCGGTCTGAACGCGGTAGACCCCGAACAGGTCGAAGCGGCACGCCTTGATGGCGCCAAGGGGCACAAGATGCTGTGGTATGTGATCCTGCCGCAGTTGAAACCGGCGACCTTCATCGCCTTCGTGGTGACGATCATCGGCGCGCTGCGGTCCTTTGACCTGATCAGCGTCATGACCAACGGCGGGCCTTTCGGATCAACCCGCGTGCTGTCGTTTTACATGTTCGAAGAATCCTTATCCGAATTCGGCTTCCGCATGGGCTTTGGTGCGGCGATTGCCGTGGTACTGTTCTTCATCATGCTGGGGTTCATCACATACTTCCTGTATGCCATGTACCGCGATGAAAAGGGGGCACGCTGATGTTTCCCACCCCGCTCGCCAAGACGTCACGCCAGTGGCAAATCTCTTATCAGGTACTGTTGCCAATCATGCTGATCATCTGGCTGCTGCCGTTGATCGCCGTTGCCAATTTTTCGATCAAACCGGAGTCCGATTTCGTCAACGGCAACTATTGGGGCATTCCCAGCAGTTTTGAAGCGTTCAATAACTACGGCAAGGTGTTCTTTGAATCCAACATGCCGCGTTATCTGTGGAACTCGCTTTTCATCACTATCCCGACCGTGATTGGAGCGGTGGCGCTGTCATGCATGGCGGGCTTTGCGCTGGGTGTTTACAA
>CBDTVH010000185.1:0-5279 GCA_965363665.1 uncultured Yoonia sp.
GCCCGGACCGACAGGCGAATCCAACCGGCACAGCACCCATCCACGTGGACCAATCCTGTGCATGGGGCCAGGCGCCAAGGCGGCGCAGGATCAGATGGCTGTGGTCAAAGAACTTGGGGGGATCGCAGTCAGCACAGAAGGCGATTTGGCGCCAGCCCAGCTCGAGGATATCGCACCGCTGGGTGGGGTTATCTGGTGGGGTGATACAGACACAGGGCGCGCGATTGAGCGGATTCTGAGCAAACGTGAAGGCCCGATCACCGCGCTGATCACCGGTGTGCCCGATGCGGCGCACGTGCTGCATGAACGCCATGTCTGCATTGACACGACAGCGGCAGGCGGCAACGCGGCACTGCTGGCAGAGGTTGCGGGCCCAGCTTTGACTTGACCCGCGGCGTGCGTTCAGGGACGGTCGCGGCATGTTTCCGATCCGCGACCATAACCCCTCTGAACGCACGCCATATGTGACCTTGGTATTGATCGCGATCAACGTGATCATCTTTGTCATCGGACTGACCCTGTTTCAGGATCCGCGCGCGCTATCACAACTTTACTTTGACTACGCTTTGCTACCGGTGCGTCTGTCGAACGGCGAGAATTACGCCGCACTGGTCACGTCGATCTTCTTGCATGGTGGATTCATGCATCTGGCGGGCAATATGCTGTTTTTGTGGATTTTCGGGGATAACCTTGAAGATGAGATGGGGCATATCCCGTTCCTGCTCTTCTATCTGACCTGCGGCATCGCCGCATCTCTGGCCCAATTTGCCTTTGATCCACTATCGAACATCCCGACGGTCGGGGCCTCTGGCGCGATCGCAGGCGTGATGGGTGGATATCTGCTGCTCTTTCCCAAAGCGCGGGTCGATATCTTCATCTTTTTCATCGTGTTTTTCCGCATCTTCCCGATCCCGGCCTGGATCATGCTGGGCCTTTGGTTCGCGATCCAGCTGTTCAACGGGATCAGCGTTGATACCTCGGGCGGCGGCGTTGCCTATTGGGCGCACGCGGGCGGATTCGTGATCGGGCTGATCCTGACGCTGCCGCTTTGGTTGAAGCGGGGCGGCGGTCTGTTCTGGCGTCAAACCCATGGGCGACCTCCGCATCCAGAGGCGACCTACGGGCGCAGCAGCATCCCCATCGTGCGGCGTTAGGACTGGCGAATGACTTTGGCGAATGTCTCAAAAATCGGTTCATTCGCGCAGATCAATTGCCCGTCGGCTAGAATATCACCATTGGGTTTCAACGGCTCAAGTATGCCGCCAGCCTCACGGACGATCACAAGACCCGCCGCGATGTCCCAGGCGTGCAGGCCACGCTCCCAAAAACCATCGTAACGGCCAGCGGCGACATAAGCCAAATCAAGCGCGGCGGCACCAAAACGGCGGACGCCAGCGCAGGCTGGCAACAGGCGCGCAAGATCCTGGATGGTGTCAGGCAGATCGGCACGGCCCGCAAAGGGCAGACCCGTCGCAAAGATGCTTTCAATCATGCGGTGACGGCCGGATACCCGCATGCGGCTTTCGTTCATCCAGGCGCCAGCACCCTTTTCCGCATAGAACATTTCGTCCTTTACCGGATCATAAATCACACCGGCCACGATCTGGCCTTTATGTTCCAATGCGATTGAGACCGCCCAATGCGGCAAGCCGTGCAGAAAATTCGTGGTGCCATCCAGCGGATCGACGATCCAGCGCCGGGTCGGGTCGTCGCCTTCGAGCTCTTTGCCTTCCTCACCAAGGAAGCCATAGGTGGGGCGCGCGTGCATCAGTTCTTCTTTGATCAGCGCCTCGGCGGCCTTGTCGGCACGGCTGACGAAATCGCCCGGCCCTTTTGAGCTGACTTGCAGGTTTTCGACCTCACCAAAGTCCTTCAGTAAACCGCGCCCGGCCTTGCGGGCCGTTTTCATCATTACATTCAGGTTTGCACTGCCAGCCATCTGCTCGGTCCTTGGTTGGGGATCAAGCGCGGCGTATAGGCCCAAGTGCTGTGCGGAACAAGAGGCAAGCTCCCCTTAACCAACAACGGAAAATCGTACCTGTGTTAACCGGTTGTTTGCGCCGAACGCCCATACGCTTTGGCAGAGGCGCAGATCACAGCATGCAACACAGACAGATCGACCATTTTTTGCATCAAACCCAGATTGCCGGGCATATTTCGGGCCGGGATATTCCCAAACGCATAGCGTCTGCGCTGTTGATGGTGGGCGTCTGCCATGTTGCCGGGTTTGGATTGCAAGGTTTGGTCGCCGGGCTTTTGGTCCTGCTGTTAGAGATTCTGGCCTATCCACTGAACAAGCGGGCATCGCAATTCGAACGGCAACTTGGCCTTCCATGCGCCATCGCCATCTTTGGTGTGAATTGGGCGGCCATGCTGCCGTTTCTCAGTTTTGCGGTCATCCTCTCCCAAAGCGACAGTCTGCCCTTCATCCTTGCCGCATATCTTTGGATTTTTGGAATATATGTCCACGTCAGCAATACATTCGGCCTGCTTCCCGCCTATAACTGGAGCCAGATGACCGCGGCATTTGTAGCCATCTTCTTTATGCTTTGGACCCTGTCACAGAACACCGCGTTCGAAACACAACAACTTCATTGGTTCGTGGCGGCCTTGCTGACCGGCGTTTACATCATCAACACCTTCGATACGATGACCCTGCAAAAGGACACCCACCGGGCGCTTGAGCGCGCCCGGCAGGAAGCCAACATGCGGCTGGTTGACCTTGAACGGTTGTCCCGCAGCGACAGCCTGACCGGGTTGATGAACCGCCGGGCCTTTGACGAAGTCGTCCAAAGCATGATGCACCAGCATGCCAACAGGCTTGGTGTAACCGTCTTTTTGATTGATCTGGACGGCTTTAAGCCCATCAACGACAGCTATGGTCATGAGGCGGGCGATGCCGTTCTACGCGCGATTGCGACACGGCTTCAGACTTTGGCAGGTCGGGGTGATCGGGTTGCGCGTGTCGGCGGCGATGAATTTGCGGTTCTTTCCGCGAACATCACGTCGGTCAAAGAGGCACGCAAATTCTCGAAAAAAATCATTGAGGCACTTAGCGAAACGATTCCCTTCGAACAAAAGAACCTCGACGTCGGCATCAGTGTCGGAATTGCGCGGCAAGGACCGGACGCAAGCACGCCACCCGAACTGCTGTCCGGCGCAGATCAAGCCATGTATCTGGCCAAGCAAGACCCGGATATAAACGTCAAAATATATGACCGAAGTGCGTTTCCGGTCCGGGCGACGCTTGAAGACCGGCGCATATTGATCGAGGCGATGGACACCGGGCAGATCGTTCCGCACTATCAACCCAAAGTCCGCATCGACACAGGCGAAATCATCGGGCTGGAGGCGTTGTCGCGCTGGCAGCACCCCGAGCGCGGCACGCTGCCGCCCTCACATTTCCTGCCGATGATCAATGAATTGGCCTTGCAGGGCAAGTTTATGACCCACACGGCAGAACTTGTGATGAAAGACCTTGAATCGTTGTTGATGGCCGGGGTCGACCCCGGGCAGGTCTCGATCAATACGTCCGAGGTGACGCTTGCGACGCTACTGGGACGCAAAGAGCTTTTTGCCGTCATCGACCGTTACCCGAACCTGCGACCGCATCTGACATTTGAGATTACCGAAGACATCTTCATCTCGCGCTCAAGCGACATCATCCGACGCTCGATCCACTTGTTTCGCGAAGCTGGTGTACGGATCTCGCTGGACGATTTCGGGACCGGATACGCCTCTCTGCAACACCTCAAAGAGCTGGAATTTGATGAACTCAAGCTTGATACGGGATTTGTCCGTGACTTGGGAATTGATCCGGCAGCCAAGGTTTTGATCGAAGGGTTGGTCACGATCAGTCGGGGATTGAATGTCGACCTGATTGCAGAAGGGGTCGAAACCGAGCAGCAGCGCGACATGCTGCGCCGTATGGGCTGCGCATACGTTCAGGGTTACTATTACGGGGCGGCAATGCCATTTGAAGAAACGCTGGTCAGTTTAATGAGCCGCCGGCAGCCAGGCGTTGCAACATCCCAAAGCCGGTCTGTTGCCTAGCTGGCGCGCTGCAATTTCACTGCCTCCTGGCGTGCCAATCTGATCAGATGTGCCATGAATGGGCGGCTGGTGTCCTCTTCGCGCGTCGCCGCATAGAGCCTGCGGGTTATCCCGTCTTTGGTCAGCGGGCGGGTGACATAGTCAGAGTTGTAGCGCACCTGCCCCACCACCCAATCAGGCAGAACCGCAACGCCGCGATTGGACGCGACCAAAAGCAGGATGACCGCCGTCAGTTCCACCTGCCGCACAGATGCAGGTTCTACCTTCGCCGGGGTCAGCAATTGCGAAAAGACATCAAGGCGGGCGCGATCCACGGGATATGTAATCAGCGTTTGACCGCGAAAATCCTCGGCTTCGATCACGTCCTTTTGCGCAAGCGGATGGCTGGCCGCCGCAACGAAAACGGGCTCGTAGTCAAAGAGCGGGGTGAAGTCCGTTTCAGGCAATTCTTCAGGATCGGATGAGATGACCAAATCGACCTCTTCCTTGCGCAACGCGGGCAGTGCATCGAAAGCAAGCCCAGGGCGGATGTCCACATCCACCTCGGGCCAGGCTTTGCGGAACTGTTCCAACACCGGGAAAAGCCATTCAAAACAGGCGTGGCATTCAATTGCGATATGCAGCCGACCCGCACTTCCGGCCACCAGTCCCGTGAACTCCGCTTCCAGCGCGGCAACCTGCGGCAATATCCGTTCTGCCGCCGCAAGCATCTTCATGCCCGCAGCCGACAGTTTCAATGGCTTGGAACGCCTGACGAACAGCTCGACACCGGCCTGATCTTCGATACCCTTGATCTGATGCGACAGCGCCGACTGGGTGATGTGCAACTGATCGGCAGCACGCGCAAGACCACCGGCATCATGGATCGCCTTGATGGTCCGCAGATGGCGAAACTCGATGTGCATATGTGAGCAATCCTCATTACGTTATTGAAGTTTATGAATTTGCCTCATTTTCATAACGGTGTGACAAAGGCAGCGCAAGCAAGAGGTGCCCTGATGACCGTTCCTTCCGTATCATTTGAATTCTTTCCGCCCAAATCGCTCGAAGGTTCATTTCGCCTATGGGATTGCGTCAATACGCTCGCCCCGCTTGAACCATCTTTCGTCTCGGTGACCTATGGCGCAGGCGGCACCACACGCCAGCTGACGCACGAAGCCGTCACCACGATTCATAAGACAAGCGGTCTGAACGTGGCCGCCCATCTGACATGTGTCGATGCGACG
>CBDTVH010000186.1:0-5275 GCA_965363665.1 uncultured Yoonia sp.
GACTGTCATTGATGGTGCGGGCATTGAAAACATTTCAACACGCGTGCAGCAGGACGAGGCATCTGGCGCATGGGTTTTGCAAATTGACAATGATGGTGCCGCTCAAACATTGACCGATGCAGGTGCTGCCGGAGGTACGGCAACGGGCGGGCTGGTCGGCCTTGATAAGTTGGATGTAACCAGTGATGAAGGCACCGCCGCTGCCCTCGCGAATATCGAGACCTACATCAATACAACAATCGACGCCGCCGCTGATTTTGGTTCAAGCCAAGGTCGGATTGAAACACAATCCGGCTTTATCTCGCAACTGACGGATTCATTGCGTTCCGGTATCGGCGCGCTGGTCGACGCCAACATGGAAGAGACTTCTGCCAGATTGCAGGCCCTTCAGGTGCAGCAGCAGCTGGGCGTGCAGTCGTTGTCGATTGCAAACCAGGCACCGCAGACGATCCTGTCTCTGTTCCGGTAAACTTTGACGGCGGCGCCAGCATATTGGCGCCGCCGTTTGAATGGCCACGATAAAATCGGGCCCCGTTCCACATTGCGCCGGAAAGGACCACGCGTGAACGTTATTGAACAAGCCAGACAAGCCTACGCACCCAACCAAGTCGCGGTACGCACCACCCGCTCGGTTGAGGCACAACTCATCAGTCAGATCACATCGCGGCTGCAGCGACTGAGTGCGATGCCAACGCCTGATTTCCCGAAATTGATGGCGGCGATCCACGATAATCGCCGTATGTGGACCACCATGGCGGTCGATGTTGCCGATAAAGGCAATGCGCTGCCGAAAGAGCTGCGGGCTCAGATTTTTTACCTTGCTGAGTTCACCGATCATCACAGCCAGCAAATCATCCGGGGCAAGGCCGATCCAAGCGCGCTGATTGATATCAACATGGCAGTGCTCAAGGGCCTAAACGGCCAGGAGACAACGTAATGTCAGGACTGGTCCTCAAATTGAATCCGCGCGAGCGGGTCCTGGTCAATGGTGCCGTGATTGAGAATGGGGATCGTCGCAGCCGTTTGTCGATCCTTACCCCAAACGCAAATATCTTGCGGCTTCGCGATGCGATCCGCCCGGATGAGGTGAACACGCCGGTACGGCGCGTCTGTTACATTGCCCAGTTGGTGCTGTCAGGCGACGTGGCGGAAGATGATGCCAAGCATCAGATTTTGCGCGGCATCGAACAACTAAGCCAGGCTTTGCGTGATGATGACAGTCGAACCCACCTTGATAACGCAACGGAAGCGGTGGGGCGTTTGGATTTCTATCGCACACTAAAGTCCTTGCGAAACCTGTTGCAACGCGAGGCGCGGTTGTTGGCGGCGGCCCCGCAATGAGCTTTCAACCCGTCCTGCCGCTGACCGGTTACCTTGGCTGGCGGTTTCTTGAGCGGACTGCTGATGTGCAGCAAGCCACGTTTGCCGCCAGCCAGCCAATCCAGCGGGCAACAGACTATTTCCGGGAAAATATCGGTAATGTGCGCACTGCCAGCGACCTGGTGAATGACCGGCAGCTGCTGTCGGTCGCGCTTGGTGCCTTTGGTTTGGACGATGATATCAACAATCGGGCGTTCATCCAAAAAGTATTGGAGGATGGCACGCAATCGCCGGACGCGCTTGCCAATCGTCTTGCTGACAATCGCTACAGCGAATTGAGCAGTGCTTTTGGTTTTGGCGATAGCCCGGTCCCGCGTACGGTACTTGGCAGCTTTCCAACAGAGATCATTGACCGGTTCGAGGACCAACAATTCGGGCGTGCGGTCGGTGAACAGAACAATGATCTGCGGCTTGCAAGGAATGTGAACTCTGGCGTGACGGACATATTGGACCGCAACGCAACGAACAACGGTCGGTGGTTTTCCATCATGGGCAATGCACCGCTTCGCGAAGTGTTTCAGACAGCACTGGGATTGCCAGACAGTATTGCGGGCATTGATATCGACAAGCAGCGCGAAGTCTTTCAAGAGCGTGCCAGATCGGTCTTTGGAACCGACGATGTTGCGCAAATTGCGACACCGGACCAAGAAGAGAAGCTAGTCCGCCTTTTCCTTATCCGGTCAGAGGCGAACGCCTTTGCCGCAACCTCGGCGGGTTCAACCGCGCTGACTTTGCTGCGCTCGGCCCCGCGATTCTTTGCCTAATTTGCCGTTTCATGCCTCGTGTCCGATCGCATCGGCGATGTTGCAATAGCCTGCCGTAACTTCGCAAAATGCGCCAATGTTCCCCGTTCATCTTTGATGGCCTGAAAATCCTCCAACGCTGGCGCAGCCGCAATGGCGGCGTCAAGCATCGGGTCCGAGCCTGCCATCATTTCCGATCTGGCGTAAGCCCCCAGAAGTGCACGCGCTTTCGCGATGATTTCGTTCTCTTTCGGGTTGGCGGCTTCTGGCAAAGCGCGCGATACGGACCGCACCACATCAACCGCAGGGAACCGGCCGCGTTCCGCGATCTCGCGATCAAGGACGATATGGCCATCAAGGACACCACGCAGCATGTCTGCAACCGGTTCTTCCATGTCAGATCCCGCGACAAGAACCGAAAACACGGCCGTGATATCACCCGAATTTTCAACGCCGGGCCCTGCCCTTTCACATAACCGTGCAATCGCTGGACCGGTCGAAGCGGGATATCCGCGCAGGTTTGCACTTTCACCGCTTGCGACGGTCAATTCACGGTGCGCTTCGCAAAAGCGCGTGATCGAATCGATCAGCAAAAGGACATTCAATCCGGCATCGCGAAACGTTTCTGCGACGGTCATCGCCGCGAGCGCGCACCTGCGCCGCACCTGCGGACCGGTATCAGAGGTTGCAGCGACGACCACCGCGCGCTGCATACCTCCTTTGCCCAGGACATTCTGCACGAAGTGCCCCACTTCGCGTCCGCGTTCACCCACCAGGGCGATGACTATCACATCCGCTTCAACCCCGCGTGCCAGGTCGGACAAAAGCGTCGATTTTCCAACACCAGATCCGGCAAATAACCCAACGCGCTGGCCACGCACCAAGGGAAGCAAGGTGTTGAACACTGCCAGACCTGTTTCCAGACGCGGCCCCAAACCCCGCCGCGCGTGCGAAGACGGTGGTGATGCATTGATATCACGTGCTTGCGCGCCGGGCAGCAGCGGCTTGCCATCCAGCGGCCGGCCGTCGGGGTCAATCACCCGCCCCATCCACCCTGCATGCGGCGCAAAAACCGGTGCGGGCTGAAAAACCACGGGATCATCAATGGATACCCCATCCGTCGCGCCATCGAGCAAGATATGCGCACCAGTTTGATCAAGCTTGACGACCTCGCCCGACCGTTCCCGCGCATTTGTGTGGATTATCGCACGATCACCGACACGCGTTTCACCCTTGGCACAGCTACTTTGCACGTTGCCGGCAGACACGCCGATGACGCGCCCAGCCGCATGCACATAAGTGAGCGTTTCAATCGCATATCGCATCTGATCGAGAAGGTTTTCTTGCATAAAGGCCATCCTTTCAAATGCCACACACTTCTTCTTAAGGAATCACCCTTAATCATTCGTTGAAACCAAACGAGGGAGAATCCCCGATGTACAATTCTTTGGACCTGTTCCAAACCGCTGGCGCGATGGCACGCCATGCTGGCGCAAGGCAAGCGATCGTTGCGCGCAATGTCGCCAATGCGGATACGCCTGATTTTCAGGCGCAGTCCATGGCGGCATTCAAGGACGTTTATGCAGATGGCATCGCCACCCAGATGCGGGCGACCCGCCCCGGCCATCTTGGTGGCACCGGCACGGAACCCAGGATCAACAGCCCGCTGTCGCTGGCTGGTGAAGCCTCTCCCAATGGTAACACCGTCTCGATCGAGGAAGAAATGCTGCACGCGGTCGAGGTCAGCCGCGAGCATAATCGCGCGCTGACTGTCTATCGCCATGCAATGACGGTGCTGCGCACCAGCCTTGGCAGGGGTTAAGGGGCCGATATGACTGATTTCAGCGATGCCATTTCGGTGGCGACCAGCGGAATGAAGGCGCAAGCCAGTCGGCTGCGGCATGTGTCCGAAAATATTGCCAATACAGATACCCCCGGGTACCGGCGCAAAACGATCACGTTTGAGGAAATGGCCTCTGTCGGTCGCCCGACCGGCGCCGTTGCGGCTGGGCCCATGCGGCTGGACCGGACAGAGCTTAAGCAAGTCTATGATCCCGACCATCCAATGGCCGACGAAACCGGGCACTATGACGGGTCAAATGTGAATTTGCTGATCGAGATCGCTGACGCGCGCGAGGCGCAGCGCAGCTATGAAGCCAACCTAAAAATGTTCGATCAGGTGCGGCAGATGTCGTCTGCCCTGATGGATTTATTGCGAAAATAAGGACCGGAAAACATGGATATCAGTGCACTCGTTGCCCAAAACTATGCCGCCAGCAAAACCGCTACAGCGCCAGATACTGGCGGCGCCGGAAGCGCCTTTGGCATGGCTGCCGACAGCTTTTTGACGACGCTGCAAACCAGCGAAAATACGGCAATGCAGGCGATGACAAGCGGGGCTGACCCTCATGCCCTGGTCGAAGCCTTGGCGCAGACGGAACTTGCCGTGCAGACCGCCGTCACCGTCCGTGACCGCGTGGTAGAAGCATATCAGGAAATCCTGCGGATGCCCGTCTGATGACCGACGCGCTGTTTTATGACACGTTGCGCCAGGGGCTTTGGGTCGCGTTTGTGATCTCTATCCCAATTCTGTCGGTCGCCTTGGTCTCTGGTCTGGTGGTGGGTTTGTTTCAGGCGCTGACGTCGATTCAGGAAATGACCCTCACATTTGTGCCAAAACTAGCCGCGATCATCGGTGTGTTCTGGATTTCAATGGCGTTCATGTCTGAATCGCTGGTCGCGCTGTTCCAGAACACGCTGATCCCGATCATCGCCGGGGGGTATTGATGGACAACGCATCCTATACCGCGCTGACACGCCAATCCGGGCTGCTGAGTGAAATGCAGGCTCTGGCGAATAACATCGCAAATGCATCAACAACGGGATTTCGGGCAGAGGGCATCCTGTTTGCCGAACACGTCAAATCGGTTGGACCTGACGCGCCATCGCTGTCGATGGCCACTGCAAATGTGCGCAACACAGTGATGACACAGGGTGCTTTGGATCAGACCGGTGGCGCATTTGATTTGGCAATCGAAGGCAACGGGTTCTTCCTGATCGACACGCCGGGCGGCCCACGTTTGACCCGTGCCGGCGCTTTTGGCCCCAACGAAAACGGTGATTTGGTAACCGCTGACGGACACGCGGTATTG
>CBDTVH010000187.1:0-5269 GCA_965363665.1 uncultured Yoonia sp.
GGCCGTGTCTGGTCACGCGATATGCTGCTGGACCGTGTCTGGGGGCGGGATATTTATGTCGACACGCGTACCGTGGATGTGCATGTGGGCCGCTTGCGCAAGGTCCTGACGCAGAATGGCGGCAGTGACCCTGTGCGGACAGTACGCGGGGCAGGGTACGCCTTAGGTTAATTGCCCCAGGGGCCATGATGACCCGTACCACCGTCGATGCGCGCAAAGCCATGCGCGCCGAAGAAGTCGCGCTGCGCCTGGATCATATTCGCGGTCCCGCGTGTTGTGCGCATCGTGTCGAAATACGCCAGTCCGGATGATAGTGCAGGCAACGGCATGCCGTGCAACGCGGCCTGTGCAACGACGATCCGCAGGGCACCATGTGTCTTTTTAAGGATATCTGCGAATTTCGGCGCCATCATCAGGTTGCGTTGCGGGTCTTTGCGCAGGGCGGTCGCCATATCGTCCAGCATGGCCGATCGGATAATGCAGCCTTCGCGCCATACTTCTGCAATCGCGGGAAGGGGCAGGGCCCAGCCGAATTGCTCCGACGCCTTTTCGATCATCCCGAAACCTTGGGCGTAGCACAGGATTTTCCCGGCGATCAGCGCCTCTTCAAGTGTGTCCAATGGCAGCACGTCATGCGCGATGTGATGCGGTGCCGCACCAAAAAGCGCCTCTCCCGCCGCGCGGGCTTCTTGCTGGGATGAAAGATTGCGCGCGACCACGGCCGCTTCAATCGCGGGGATGGGCGCGGCAAGGTGCTGTGCTTCGATGACGGTCCAGCGACCGGTCCCCTTTTGCGCCGCTGCATCGACGATGACGTCCAGCATCGGTTTGCCCGTTTCGGGGTCGGTGGCACTGGCGATTTTGCCCGAGATTTCGATCAGATAACTGCGCAACGGGCCCTTGTCCCATTTGGCAAACGTCGTGGCGATAGCCGGGCTGTCCATGCCCAGACCGTCGCGCATGATCCCGTAGACCTCGGCGATCATCTGCATGTCGGCGTATTCAATCCCGTTGTGCACGGCTTTGACGAAGTGGCCTGCACCGGCCTCGCCCATCCATGTGGCGCAGGGCTGGCCCTTATGCTTGGCCGAAATCGCGGTCAGGATCGGTGCGACGCGGTCCCAATACGCGCGTTTGCCGCCACCCATGATGGACGGTCCGAACCGCGCCCCGTCTTCGCCGCCAGAGACGCCGATGCCGAGAAAGGGCAGATCGCCTGCCTCCTCCGCGCGGCGGTTCGTGTCGTGGAAGTTGGCGTTCCCTGCGTCTATGATCAAATCCTCATTGTCCAGCAGAGGACGCAATGCCGCAATCTGGTCATCGACAGCTTGCCCCGCAGGCACCATCAGAATGATGGCACGCGGTGATTTGAGCGCGCTGACAAATGCCTCAAGCGTCTGGGTCGGTGTGATCCGCGCGGCAAGATCGCCCGCTTCGTCATGAAACTTTGTCGTTTTTTCCGTGGTCCGGTTCCAGACGGCAATGTCGAACCCGTTGTCGGCGATATTCAGGGCAAGGGCCGCACCCATTGTCCCCAGGCCAATCAGCCCGATCTGTGCTTTGCTCATGTCTGGAAGATCCTTTTACTTAACGGGGTGGACCCACAGATAGGCTGTTTGGACCGGAAATGAAACGGGCGGCTATGGGCCGTGTGAGCTTGGCGCAAAATATGAAATACGGTGCGCCCTATGTCACCATTTGCGGTTGCAGATACTGAGCCATGATAAAAATGACATACCCGGCCATCATGGCAATCCCGATGGGTCGGGTCAGACGGCCCACGGCCAGCATCCAGATTGAGAAGCCAACGGCCACTGCGACTGTCACCCAAAGCTCCATGCCCAGCAGAACTGGGTCCACGTCCAGCGGTCTGATCACGGCGGTCAGCGCAATGATCGACAGGATATTGAAGGTGTTGGACCCGATGATATTGCCCAGGATCAAACCGACCGATTGCTTGCGCGCGGCAGCGATACACGTCGAAAGTTCTGGCAGCGAGGTGCCGAAGGCCACGACAGTCATGCCGATGACTGCCTCTGGTACACCGATGGCGGTGCCCGTCTGAACGGCCCCTTTGACCAACAGTTCAGAACCCACCGCCAGCGCCGCAAGCCCCCCCAACAGGACCAGGACAGCCCCCTTCATCGTTGTGATTTTGGCGCCGACTTCGTCCTCATCGTCTTCTTCAAGGATGATGCTGTCGGTCCTGTACTGATAGACCACAAAGCCCACGAGGATCGCGAACATGATCAGCCCGAAAACCTGGCTGAAACTGCCCGACAGCATCCCGTAGACCATAATGCCTGTCGCCAGCAGCATCATGGCAAGGTCCTTGACCAGCTGTTTGGGGTCTGCGGTAACGTTGAAGATAAACGCGGTCGCACCCAGCACAAGCAGGATATTGGCAACGTTTGAGCCCAGAACGTTGCCCAGCGAAATGCCGGGATAGCCCTGTATGTTCGCGTTCACGGATGTAAAAAGCTCGGGCACCGATGTGCCGAAAGAAACGATTGTCGCGCCGATGAACAGCGGCGAAAGGCCCGTGCGCTCGGCCACGAAAACGGCGGCATCAACGGTCCAGTCGCCACCTTTGATCAGCAGATAAAGGCCGAACGCCATCGCGCCTGCGGCCAAGACAAAAAGCTCGTAGGTGGTAAGTTCAATCAACGTGAAGGTCCTGATTGGTCGTCGTTCTTGCCGCAGCCTGAAGGGGGGGATAGCGCATTTCGCATGCGAGTGTAATAGCGATTGTCGCTGCCATCTGATCTGACAATTCTAAACTCCACCATGGCCGTTCGTGGTCATGTAGCGCTCGGCGGGCAGGTTTAAAGGCATAGGTGAACAGCGCTGCGAAAAGCGAAAAAGGAACGCCGCTTTCGCGCCGTTCCCTTCATGCGGTGCGTGATATGCGTGCTTTAGGATGCTGCCACTTTTGGTCGGGTCAATCGCGCAAGCAAATAAAGAACGACTGCCCCCACGATGCCCACCAGGTCAGTCACCCAACCGCCCGCGATCATAAAGAGCGCCACAACGATCAGCGCCGCACGTATCGGCCAGACCGCCCGGTCACCGACCCACCAGCCTTGTACGCCGGATGACAACAGGAAGACGCCGAACACGGCCGTGATCCCTGCGCGGATGACCTCGAACCATGTGCCGTCCATCAGGATTGCGCCGTTGTAGAAGAACATGAACGGCACGATGAAGGCAGAAATACCGATCTTGAACGACGCCACGGAGGTCGCCATCGGGTTCGATCCCGATATGCCGGCGGCCGCGTAACTGGCCAAGGCCACAGGTGGCGTGATGGCCGAAACGACCGCAAAGTAGAAAACAAAGAAATGTGCCGTCAACATCGGGATGCCAAGCTGCACAAGGCCGGGGGCGACGACTGACGCGGCAACCGCATACGCGGCGGTTGTCGGCATGCCCATCCCCAACAGGATCGCGATGCACATGGCAAAGAACAGGGCAAGCAACTGGTTGGCCTCAGCGATGTTGAGCAGAACAGAAGAGAACCGCGCACCGACACCGGTGAGTGAAATCACACCCACGATGATACCCGCGCAGGCACAGACTGCGATGATCTGGATCGACATGATGCCTGCCAGCTCAAACGCTTTGGTGACCGACCGGATGCCCATCCGGTAGGGGGTGAACCAACTGACCACAGCGGCGGAAGCGGTCGCCAGCGTCCCCGCGCGGATCACGGAATAGCCCATGAAGAGTGCGGCAATCAGAATGATGATCGGCAGGAAGAGGAAGACACGGCGCACCATATCCCGGAACTTGGGCAGCTCATCCTCGCGCATGCCGCGCATGCCCAGTTTGGCTGCCTCAAAGTCCACCATGAAGTAGATCGACACAAAGTAGAGCACCGCAGGGATGATCGCGGCAATCGCGATATCGGTGTAGGGAATGCCCGTAATCTCGGCCATGATGAACGCACCGGCACCCATGATCGGCGGCATGATCTGCCCACCGGTCGAGGCTGCGGCTTCAACCGCGCCGGCGGTTTGGGGTTTATATCCCACCTTCTTCATCAGCGGGATCGTCAGAGAGCCTGTGGCGACCACGTTGCCCGCAGATGTGCCGTTGATCATGCCCATCAGGCCGGACGCAAAGATTGCCACCTTGGCGGGACCGCCGCGCGCGCGACCGGCGCAGGCGAAGGCGAAGTTGACGAAATAATCACCGACCTTTGACGCCTGCAAGAAGGCGGCAAAGATGATGAAGAGGATGATATAGGTGGATGATACGGCCGTTGTCGGCCCAAGGATGCCTGCGTCCGTATAGACCTGGCTGAAGAAGCGCTGCCAAGTGATGTCAGGCGCGTTCAGAAAGCCGGGCAGCAGATCGCCGACGAAGACGTAGACCAAGAAGATGCCCGCGATGATGATCAAGGCCATACCGGCCACGCGGCGCGTCAGTTCCATGATCAGTGCCGTACCGGCAACGGCGGCAAGGCTCATCCCGATGGGTGCAAACGGCGTCCCGGTAGAGTTCCGCATGAGCGTGCCGAAGATCGTAATCAGATAGATCGCAACCGCGATCCCGCAAACACTGAGCACCAGATCAGCAGGGGCAATCGCACCGCGCACGCGGGGGCGGACCCAGCCCAGAACGATACCGGCAATCGTCGCACCGATCAGCGGATAGCCATAGTGATACAACTCGGCGTTACGGATGCCCTCATCAATCCCGTTCCACATCACGCCGCCTTGAATATCGGCGGCAAAACCGAGTGCGGTGTAGCAGGCATAAAGGGCAGGCAGCAGGGCCGCATAAGCCAGATAATCCAGCGGGTTGTGCGCGTCGGTCTCATCATCGGGGAACGCACGCGCGGAATAAAGCGTGAAGCCAAGGATCAGCGCACCGGCAATGTGGACGATGCGAAAGTTCCAGGTTTCCATCGGGAAAACGGGCAGGAAAGGAATATCAACCCCGGTCCAGCCACGAATGGACCAACCATTGAGCGCGGCCATATGGAACAGCGCATAGAACGCCGAAATACCAGCGATGACCAGATACGTCCGTCCGGTAAAGATGCGGCGGTTATGTTCAACCGGTTCTTCGTCGACGCCTTCGGCTAGAACGGGGCCCTCGGTCAGGTCGTCTTTTTGGGTATCGGTGGTCATATTATGGTCCTCGCATGCGGCCAGAATGCCCTGACGGACCTCAAGCGTGCATCAATCATGTCGGGAAAATCAAGTGCTCCGGGGCCACACACGTGGTGCAGCCCCGGGATGATCACGGCTTAGTTGCCGAA
>CBDTVH010000188.1:0-5260 GCA_965363665.1 uncultured Yoonia sp.
GAGGATGTGACTGAGGATGACATCCTGTCCATGATCATCATGGGTAAGAATCCAAAAAAGGCCGCGTAATGTATATCGGTCTTGATCTGGGAACCTCCGGGCTCAAGGCTGTTTTGATCAACGACGCACAGGCGATTGTGGCGGAAGCGACAGCGCCTTTAGAAGCTGCGCGTCCGGCGCCCGGTTGGTCTGAACAAGCCCCTGAAGATTGGTTGGATGCCGCGGATGCCGCGATGCAGGCGCTTGGGGCGCAAGTGTCGCTGGCCGGGGTGCGCGGCGTTGGCCTGTCGGGGCAAATGCATGGAGCAACCTTATTGGATGCGGATGACCAAGTCCTGCGGCCTTGCATCCTGTGGAACGATACCCGGTCCGCTGTTGAAGCGGCTGAGATGGATGCGGATCCTAAGTTTCGGGCGCTGACAGGCACCATCGTCTTTCCCGGCTTTACGGCGCCCAAATTGGCGTGGGTGGCAAAGCATGAACCAGAGGTGTTTGCCAAGGTCGCCCGTGTTTTGCTGCCGAAAGACTATCTGCGCCTTTGGCTCACCGGTGAAGCGGTGGCCGAAATGTCCGATGCCGCTGGGACAAGCTGGCTGGATGTCCGCAAGCGCGATTGGTCGGATGATCTGTTGGCCGCCACCGGTATGACCCGCGCGCAGATGCCGCGGCTTGTGGAGGGCTCTGAGCTTTCCGGCCGAATTCGCGATGAACTGGCCGCGCGTTGGGGTATACCCAAAGGTGCCGTTGTGGCTGGTGGTGGCGGTGATAATGCGGCAAGTGCGGTAGGCGTTGGCGTTGTGAAAGCAGGGGATGCGTTCGTGTCGCTGGGCACGTCCGGTGTGCTCTTTGCGGCCTCGGATGCCTATCAACCAGATGCTGCAACAGCCGTGCATACGTTCTGCCATGCATTGCCAGATACGTGGCACCAGATGGGTGTGATCCTTGCCGCAGCAGACGCGCTGAACTGGTTTGCCAAGATCACCGATACGTCCTCGGCTACGTTGACGGGTGCTCTTGGCGACCTTCAAGCACCCGGTCGGACCTTGTTTTTGCCCTATCTGGGCGGTGAACGGACACCGCATAATGACGCCAATATCCGTGCGTCTTTCCTGCATCTTGATCACGCGACGGATCAGGCCGCGATGACGCGCGCTGTGCTTGAGGGCGTGACCCATGCGATCCGTGATAGCTATGATGCGCTGTCGGCCACAGGAACGCAGATCAACCGCCTGATCGCGGTGGGCGGCGGATCGAAGTCCGACTACTGGGTACAGGCGATTGCGACCTCGCTTGATCTGCCGATTGAATTGCCTGTCGCGGGCGACTTTGGCGGCGCTTTCGGAGCGGCCCGCCTTGGCATGATGGCAGCGACGGGGGCAGGGGTCGAGATTGCAACCGCGCCGCAGATTGCCCGCACGATTGATCCTGACACCACACTCACCAGCGCCTTCGCCGAGGCGCACGCCAGATACCGCGCCAGTTATGCCGCGTTGAAAGGACTGACATGACCGATTTTTTCAAGGGTATTCCCGCCGTCACCTATGAGGGCCGCGACACCGACAACGATTTCGCGTTCCGGCACTACAACCCCGACGAAAAGGTCATGGGTAAGCCGATGAAAGACCACCTGCGCTTTGCCGCTGCCTATTGGCATTCGTTTGCCTGGCCCGGCGGCGATCCATTCGGAGGGCAGACCTTTGATCGGCCCTGGTTCGGCGACAGCATGGATGCAGCACGGATGAAGGCTGATGTGGCGTTCGAGATGTTCCAGATTTTGGGAGTACCGTACTTCTGCTTCCACGACGCCGATGTGCGGCCCGAAGGGAGGACCTTCGCGGAAAGCACGAAGAACCTTGAACAAATAGTTGATTACTTTGGCGAAAAGATGGATGCCACCGGAGTCAAACTTTTGTGGGGCACGGCGAACCTGTTTTCACACCGCCGTTTCATGTCCGGTGCCGCCACAAACCCAGATCCTGACGTCTTTGCCTACTCTGCTGCCACGATCAAAACCTGCATGGATGCCACCATGAAACTGGGCGGCGAGAACTATGTCCTGTGGGGTGGCCGCGAAGGGTATGAGACCCTGCTGAACACCGACATGGGCCGCGAACGTCAGCAGGCGGGCCGCATGCTGCAGATGGTCGTCGATTACAAGCACAAGATAGGGTTCAAAGGCGCAATCCTGATCGAACCCAAGCCGCAGGAACCCACCAAACACCAGTATGATTATGATGTGGCGACGGTGTACGGCTTTCTCAAGGATTTTGGCCTTGAGGGTGAGGTCAAGATGAATATCGAACAAGGCCATGCGATTTTGGCGGGGCATTCGTTTGAACATGAACTGGCACTGGCGCGTGAGTTGGGCATTTTTGGCTCCATCGACATGAACCGCAATGATTACCAGTCTGGCTGGGACACCGACCAGTTTCCCAACAACGTGCCCGAAATGGCGCTGGCTTATTACGAAGTGCTGCGCGCGGGTGGCTTCACCACAGGCGGCACGAATTTTGATGCCAAATTGCGTCGCCAGTCGCTTGATCCCGAAGACCTGATCCTCGCGCATGTCGGCGGGATGGATGCCTGCGCGGCAGGCCTTAAAGCCGCCGCGGCGATGCTGGAAGATGGCAAGCTGGAGGCGGCACGCACCGCCCGCTATGCTGGCTGGGACACCGACGATGCCCAAGCCTTGCTGACACAAGCGACTTTGGATCACTGCTATGACTGCGTGGTGCGCGACAACATCAACCCCGAACCCCGCTCTGGTCGGCAGGAACGGTTGGAAAACCTGGTGAACCGCTACCTCTGAGCCGCACTTGTGCCGGGCTGGCGCCGCCCCTAACGTGGTTGCCAGCGGGACAGGTGTGACACGGTGATCGGCACAATCTTCAAGACCTTCGGGCGCAACTATATGGACGTGACCCTGCGCACGGGCGCTGGATATGTCGTCCGGATTGTGGAACGTCCGGGGCTGTGGATGGATGAAGCGGCCCTTGCAGCGTTGCGCGCTGAATTGCGCACGATAGCCGCGCGCACCTTGGATGCAGGCAGCCTGACCTATGGTGTTTTCTCTGGCAACAAAGAGCGTATGGGTGCGGTGATCATCACGCTGGTCTATCGGCGCGATGGAACACCGGTTGCATTCAACGCCTTGGCAGTGATGGAGCTGGATACCGCCCCCCATACCACCGATGTGCTGCACCTTGGCCTTGTGATGGTGGACCCTGATGAGAGGTCAAAGAACCTGTCATGGATGCTTTATGGTCTGACCTGTTTTCTGATCTTCATCCGCCGCCAGTTCCGACCGGTCTGGGTGTCCAACGTCACCCAGGTGCCTGCGGTCGTCGGGATGGTCAGCGAGATGTTTTCGGATGTCTGGCCCGGCCCCGGCCACGGGCGACGGACGCTGAACCATCTGTTGCTCGCGCGTGAGATCATGACGTCGCAGCGGCATGTGTTTGGCGTGGGTGATGACGCCGGATTTGATGAAGAACGGTTTGTGATTACGGATGCCTATACGGGTGGATCGGATGATCTTAAGAAGACCTGGGAAGCAGCGCCAAAACACCGTGACGAACGCTATAATCGCTTTTGCCGGGACGCGCTGGATTACACGCGCGGTGATGACGTGCTGCAATTGGGGCAGATGGATCTGACAGCGATGCGGGCCTACCTGACGCGCGAGGTGCCGAAGTCTGCGATCATCGGCCTGCTACTTACCGGCGCATTGGTGGCGCTACGCCGGATCATCTTGCCGGTGGTCCATTGGGCGGATGGATCGCGTTCATGGTCGATCTTGCGGCCCTACAAGGCACCCGACGCATGATTGCAGCGGCGACGATGATCACGCAGCTGTACCTGTCTTGCGCCGCATTGGTGGGGCTGTATGTGTTGCAAACAGTTCTTGTGCGACGTGACCCATGGGAGCCGATAAATCGGCGGTTTCTGTTCGGTATACGCATCACGATGGTGCTGTTTGCGGGCCGCGTGCTGATGATCCTGACGGGGATCGAGGCATTTCGGATCCTGATCCTTTTTGCTGCTGCGATCATTCCCTTGGCCGTGCTGATCCTGACCGAAGGCTTGTTGCGCCGCCATGCGCCGCCGCTGATCAAGGCAGTTATCGGGGGCGGGTCCGTCCTCTTTGCGATCTCGTCGCTCTGGTATTCGGACAGCATTGACCCTGCGCGCCTGTTCACCTTGCTGGGTTTTCAGGTGCTGGGCTTTTTGTTGTCCGGATGGCTTATCATGGCGCGGGACACGACCTCGCTGTCGTCCAATGAAAACGCAATGGTCGTACGCTTGGGGCTGTCTTTGATCCTGTTCATCCCGTTGGCCGCGGGTGATTTTCTGTTACTTTATATTGGGCTGCCAATTCAATTTTCGGCCCTTGGCGTGTTGATCCTGTGCTGGCTGGCAATCGGTCTGGGACGCATGCATCTGGGCCATCGGGCTACATTGATCAACCTTGGGGTAATCGTGGGGGCTGCGATCCTTGTGGGAGCAATGATCGCATTGTTCGCCGAATTGGGACGCGACGGTTATCTGCTGGTGATTGCAGCCATCATGACGACGCTGTTTGTTGTGGCGATCCTGAACGATGCACGGGCGTTGCGATTGGAAGAGCAGAGTTTGGGGTTGTTGCACCAGTTGGCGAACGCCAAGACCGGTGATCCGATGACATTTCTGCGTGACCTACGGGATCATCCGCTGGTCGAAGGTGCGGTCGTGATCAGTGAAGACAGCCTTGACGGGCTGCAAGATGAGGTTTTGCAGCAGATATTTGAGGCAGCGCCGGTTCTGCGCCGCAGGGCGCCGCCGCAATTGGGGGCGGTTGCAGATGATCATATCGCCTATCTGTTTGATCGGTATTCGGCGACCCATATCATGCTGGCGATGCCGCGCCCACGGGTGCTGGTGGCTTTGTCGATGCCATCTTTAAGCGCGTCGCCATCGGCGGAATTGGAATTGCAGGTCGTGCAGCGGATGGCGGCACTGATGGCGGTGCGAAGAGGGGACCAGGATGATGAATGATCGCGCAGAAGCATTGCGGATATTTCAGGCGGGGGTATTGGCCGCTGATCCTTATACGGCGGTCGAGAGTGCCTTGGATGCGGTGCCTGATCCGGTGCTGATTGTGGCGATCGGTAAGGCCGCAGGGCTGATGGCAAAGGCTGTGTTGGCACGGTTCAAAGGCGTAAGATGCCTTGTCGTGACGAATTATGAAAACGCAACGGACATAGACGGCGCGACCGTGATG
>CBDTVH010000189.1:0-5231 GCA_965363665.1 uncultured Yoonia sp.
GCCCAGGGGATCAGCTCCAAGGAGCTGAAGCCGACGACCGACGCCGGGGTGCCCACCGGCGACGGCGGGACCAAGCCGCCGGTCACGGGCGACGACGACGGCTGCAGCCTGGCGGGCCGCGGCGCGACGTCGGGCGGGCCAGCGGCCGTTCCAGATAGGGGACCTCACCAAAGATCTGCTCGATTTCCGCGCGTGCCTCCGGTGACAGCGCCTTCAGTGCTTCGGTCCCGGTATAAAGCGTCTCGGCGAAGGCGCCATCGGCCTGAATGATTTCATGGTCCGCACACATGGCGTGGACATAGGTGACCGACTGCATGTCCTGCACAATCTCGACCCCCGCCAAACCCAGAAGGTGCTTGGCATGAACCAGCACCTCGGCCTTGCCGAACATCCGCAAGGCAACCTTCGACCTGACCAATAGGCGGTGTTGTTGCGACACGGTCAGATCACGCGCTGGCATCCCTTCGGCCAGCGCACCGGCCTTGATGCGGATCGGCCGCAGGTTGGGGTTTTCGTCAAGTGCGGCTTTGCCAAGCGTGCGTTTACCGATCCACCGGATCGGTTGCAGCCCATGGTCAAGCGTCATGACCAAATCACCGGGGGCCAATGTCTCGATTGCAACTTCCCCGTGATCGGTCTGCACCATGGTGCCGGATGCAAAACACACGAACGACGGATAAGGCGGGGCTCCGGGGCCCGTTACATTGCCCGACTGGCTGGTAATGGTAAATGAGGTGCCATCGGGAATAGGCCCGGTCAGCGTATAGGCGGTGGTCGACAACCCACTACCGCCCGGCGTTCCCGGCGGATCGAAACGCAGCACGATAATCTGGACAAATCCACCATCGGGGTCGGGCACGTCGGTCGTCAGGACAAATTCGTTCTGGACCTGCGTGCCGACTGGATAGGTAAAACCATTGATCGAAAGCGGCGCGGTCAGAAACTGCAAGGCTTCCAGATCATCCTCGAACACCCCGTTTTCCTGATCATCTATGGAAATCGTCTGGGCGGCTTCGGTGCCGATCGTGAAGGTATCACCGACTTGGGCATTCCCGTTGGTCTGGTTGGTCCCAATCGGCGTGCCACCAAGCAGATTTGTCGTCGACCATACGCCGAATTCGAAGATGGGCATCAGGGGAACCTCACTCAAACCAGGAAATTGCGAGAGTTGAATACACAAGGCCTACTGGAAAATAAACACAAATGGCATTGCACAGGTTTCATCCGGCTTTCCGTGGTCGCAATCACGCCAAGCAAAGCGACGAATGGCAAGCAACCCGACATGCAGCGCAGCCAGACGGCCCACGGATTGGAAAGGACGGACCCCGCACCTGCCAGAATACCGAATGCAGGGCCCTCTGTTTGGCTAGTGCCAGCGACGCCACCAACTGCGCCGCTCCCATCGGTCAATGCGCGGGGTGCGTTCGATGCCATTGCGGTCCAGTACGCTTTCAACGCGGTCGATGCGGTCTTCGACAACATCCCGACGGCCCAGATCAACACGTTCATCGCGGCGGCTTTCGCGCCGGTCAATGCGGTCCTCGACCCGGTCAAGATCGACGCGATTGTCAGCGAAAGCTGACACCGCCGTCAGGGGCAGCGCAACCGTCGTCGCAAGGGCAAGCAAAATCAGTGGGCGTTTCATATCCGTGTCCTCCTGCTGTGATCAGATATGCGAGGTTAAACGGGGCTGCGTGGCGGCTCCGTCGGCGGGCCGGATCACGAAAAGTGACAGACTGAAAGAAAAAGGGCGCCCGATCGGACGCCCCTTTGCAATTCAAATGTGGGACCACTCAGCCCTTTTTCAGGCACTCACGCCCCAGCAGCTCTGCTATCTGCACCGCGTTCAGCGCGGCACCCTTACGCAGGTTGTCGGAGACGCACCACAGGTTCAGCCCGTTATCAATCGTGCTGTCCTGACGGATGCGGCTGATGAAGGTCGCAAAGTCACCGACACATTCCACCGGTGTGACGTAGCCGCCGTCTTCGCGCTTGTCGATCACCATGATACCAGGGGCTTCGCGCAGAATATCGCGCGCTTCGTCCTCGTCCAGATGGTCCTCGAACTCGATATTGATCGCCTCTGAGTGACCGACGAACACCGGCACACGCACGCAGGTTGCTGTCACCTTGATCTTGGGATCGACGATCTTCTTGGTTTCGGCGACCATCTTCCATTCTTCCTTGGTCTCGCCGCTGTCCATGAACACATCAATATGCGGGATCACGTTAAAGGCGATCTGCTTGGTGAACTGTCTGGGCGGTTTGCTGTCGGTGGGGTTGTAGATGGATTTGGTCTGGTCCCACAGCTCATCAATGCCGCCTTTGCCTGCACCGGAAACAGACTGATAGGTGCTGACGACAACGCGCTTGATACGGGCACGGTCGTGCAACGGCTTAAGCGCCACAACCATCTGGGCAGTTGAACAATTCGGGTTCGCGATGATGTTCTTCTTGGAATACCCGTGGATCGCCTGCGCATTCACTTCTGGCACGATCAGCGGAACGTCGGCATCATAACGATAGAGCGAAGAGTTATCGATCACGACGCACCCTGCCTTGGCCGCCTTGGGGGCATAGGTCTTGGTGGCGTCCGACCCGACGGCGAACAGCGCCATATCCCAGCCCGTGAAATCGAACGTATCAAGGTCAAGCGTCTTGAGGGTCCTGTCGCCAAAGCTGACTTCGGTTCCCAGCGATTTGCGGCTGGCAAGCACGGCAATCTCGTCGACCGGAAAAGCCCGCTCGGCAAGAATGTTCAGCATTTCGCGACCCACATTACCCGTGGCGCCGACAACAACGATTCGATAGCCCATTTGGCTGGCTCCTTGTGACAGATGCGGTCGTTTAACGCGTGGGTGGGACAAGGGAAAGGGGGAGGGTCGGTTGAAAGCGCGTTTGGTCGGACAGCCAAGTTGAGAGTTTGACGGGCATCTGTGGTATCAGGCCTAACCTGCATCAAGAACGCTGAAGAAAAAGATAGCCACCTTTTTCTAATTCGGCGCTCCAAACTTGTCCGCTTACCTCAAATACGGCTTTGAAACCGGTGATGTTTGAGGGTTCATCCGCGATAAGCACCCACCCCCCAGGGCGTACAACGCCGATAAGACGGTGGAGCGCATCAAGCCGCGCTTTTTCTCGTAACATATGAAGCGTTCGATCAAAAAGAACGACGTCGAACTCACCTACAGGCTTGTACGTGGAAATATCGGCCACGACACCTTCGATCGCCAAACTCTTTTGGTTCGCTGCTTTTTGCAGGTCACGAATTCCATTCGGGGAAAGATCTACGCCAACAACGCGGTGCCCCTGACGGGCAATGAAAAGGGCATCTCGCCCCTGACCGCAACCAACATCCAAAACGCGAAAGGTTTCCATCTTCTTTCGCTCAAAGAAATCGACGAACACTTGGGTGGGTTCACCCAACGCCTGCGGCTGCGAGGCGTATAATTTGTCGTAGTCATAAGCCATTTCCGGCTTTTACTACTGCCGCGATCAAATGGCTAAGTGAAATATCTTAATAAACCGCAGCAAAGTCCGCTTTGCTGACGGTTGGCGGAGAAATGCCGGTGTGAGGTCAGCGACATTGTGTAAGACCGCATCAACCATAAATCGTTCCGAAAAGGAGCCACAGCATGTCACCAGAAACACTGATAATCTTCACCATAGCGATTTTGATTGTCGGCTATCTGGCTTGGCGTACATGGCGTTGACCTTTTTTGCGGGCAAAGGCTTGGGACAATACTTGCGGAGGTGTTTTGGGTTGACAAAAACTATCACCCGCGAAAGCGCGGCGAAAGCTCACGAAGTCCCGCAAAGCCGTCATCGCCCATAGCCCCGGCAAACCTGCCACGGCGTTACACGCCAACGACACCCTACCTACCGCTCAAAGACAACCAGTCCCTCTGGACACCCGGTTCGACGCCCCTAAGGTGGCGGCATGACCACACCCCAGACACCCCAGTTCCGCGACCCCGCCCCGCGCGGCCTTTGCACCGATTGCGGTGTGTCGCGGATGGCCGATCCGTCCGCCTGCGGCAAAGCCTGCCAGTTCATCAAACCCGACTACCCCACGTCAGAGGCCACGATCCACGGTCGCCCCGCGCAAACCACCGGCGATGAACGTTTCTTCGGCGTCACACAAGCCATGTACCGCGCCGCCCTCACCCCTGCCCGTGCGGGCGCGCAATGGACCGGCCTGACCACCCGTTTCGCCGAAAAGCTGCTGGAAACCGGCGCCGTCGATGCCGTCCTCACCATGGTCCCCGACGCCACCGACACATGGCGCCCCCGCCCCGCGATCATTACCGACGCCGCCGATATGCAGCACGCGCGCGGGATGCGGATGGGCTATGCTCCATTGCTTGCGCTTCTCGAACCGGCCCGCGCCGCCGGGCACCGCAAAATCGCCGTGATCGGCATCCCCTGCCAGATCTACGCCCTGCGCGCGATGGAAGCCGACCTTGGGTTCGACCGCATCTACGTCATCGGCACGCCCTGCTCGGACAACACCACAACCGAGAATTTCCACAGCTTTCTTGAGCGGCTCACCGATGCACCCGAAACCGTCACCTACCTCGAATTCCGCGCCGATTATCACGTCGAGCTACGGTTCACCGACGGCACGAACCGGCTGATCCCCTTCCTCAAACTCCCGCTTTCCGACCTGCCTGCCGATTTCTTCCCCACGACCTGCCGCACCTGCGTCGACTACACCAACAGGCTCGCCGATATCACCGTGGGCTACATGGCCGGCGAAGGCGACCAATGGCTGATCGTGCGCAACGACCGGGGTCGGGAAATGCTGGATAGCCTTGGCGATGAAGTCACCCTCGCCGCGCCCGGGTCACGCGGCAAACGCGCCGGGTCGGTCAAGGGATTCGTCGAAAACACACGGCTTGCGGCAGGCGGGCTGCCACTGCGGCGGATGCCCGACTGGCTGCGCGGGGTCATGGGGTGGCTGATGCCAAGGATCGGACCACGCGGCTTGGAATTCGCCCGCACGCGGGTCGAGATGAAAGCCGCCGAAACGATCATCCACCTGCGCCGCGAGGCCCTGGCCCGACATCACCTTGCCGTGGGCGCGGCCCTCGAGGGCGCTCAGCAGATCAGCCGGCGGCACCGCCACGGTCCCCACCTCGCCCACCGCGATTCCGGCGGCGAGGTTCGCCAGCCGCGCCGCATCGCCGAGCTCGGCACCGGCACCGAGCCCCAGCGCCAGCACCGCAACA
>CBDTVH010000190.1:0-5209 GCA_965363665.1 uncultured Yoonia sp.
ATGGGCTTCGTTTGCCTGAACAAAGGCTGCGACCGACCACATGAGGACATCGCCAAAGAGATCATCAAATCCGTGCGCGACACTATCGGCCCGGTGGCTGCATTCAAACTGGTCGCCGTGGTGGACCGGCTGCCGAAAACACGCTCTGGCAAAATCCTGCGCGGGACGATGGTGAAGATCGCGGATGGCGAAGACTTCAAGATGCCCGCAACGATTGATGACCCGGCAATATTGGATGAGATCAGGGACGCGCTGAAACCGCTGGGCTACGCGCAGGGGTAGCGCCGCCTCCTTGTAGAAATCACAACACATCACGCTAGATAAGGATCATGAAGATGATCCCTATCTTGCTGCTTGTGGCAGCTCCTGTCGTGGCGGAACCGATGTTGATTGATGATTTTTCTCAGGGTGCCGAAACGCGCTGGCGCTATATCAGTGACCGGGTGATGGGCGGCGTGTCGGACGGCGGCGCAAGCCTGGGGTCAGAAAATGGCGTGACCTATGCGCAGTTGCGCGGCACGGTCAGCACCGCCAACAACGGCGGCTTCATCCAGATCAGGCAAGACCTGCAAACCCGACTGCCTGCGGACGCGACAGGGATCAAACTGCGGGTGCGCGGCAATGGTGCAACCTACTATGTGCATCTGCGCCCGGATGCTGCCCGACGGCCCTGGCAGTTCTATCAGGCCGCGTTTGACACCACCGCCAATTGGCAAGAAATCACCGTGCCCTGGTCGGCGTTCGACCCCCAAGGCGGGCTGGATGAACGCTTCGCACCCCAAGATGTCATGAGCATCGGCATCGTAGCCTATGGCGCAAACTATGACGCGTCGTTGGACGTAGACTGGATCGCCGCGGCACCGCATCAATAGTCAGCTTGACTATACGGCAGGTACGACCTTCGCGCTCACTCTCAACTGGACAAGCGCACAGAAACGCTTCAACATTTTGGTTCGGCGTCCTGCGATCCTGAGGGGTGGACACCCTGTTTCAAGGAATTGATCCGCCCCATGCCTTATCTTCAACTTGTCTACGCATCGCGCCCCTTTGGATTTGACGCAGGCACCTTGCTTGGCATCCTGTTCAAAGCCCGCGCCCGGAACACCGAAGCAGACGTCACAGGCTGCCTGATTTGCCGCGACGACATCTATCTGCAATTGCTGGAAGGGCCAGCAGACAGCGTCACCCGCATCTACGGGAAAATCCTGGAGGACGACCGCCATATCGAAGTGACCCAATTGGTCCGTCATGACATATCAGAGCGGATGTTCGGCCGATGGGCCATGCGCGACGACCCGGTACAAAGTTGGATGTGGAGCCGCGAAGAGATTGACGCCGGCGCGGTTAACAAGGCCACACCGGAAGAGGTCCTGGCAATATTTCAGCGACTGGCGCAGGACGCGTCGGAGACTGGGGAATAACCGCGCTGGATCGCCGCCGTGTGGCGGAACGGCTTAGCCTTCACGCAAACTGCTCTCTGATCAGCCGCTCTTCCAACCCATGCCCGGGGTCAAACAAAATCCGGTGCCTGATGGACGGCTCCGAGTGGATTTCCACGCTCACGACATCGCGCACTGACTTCCCATCCGCGTCCGCCATCACCGGCCGCTTGCCCGGATCAATCACATCGAACCGCACGACGGCCTTCTTGGGCAACAATGCGCCGCGCCAACGCCTTGGCCGAAATGCGGACATCGCCGTCAGGGCCAACACATCCGATCCAATCGGCAAAATTGGGCCATGGGCGGAATAGTTGTAGGCCGTTGACCCCGCAGGCGTCGCCACCAGCGCGCCGTCGCACACCAGTTCATTCATCCGCAACTTGCCATCCACCGTGATCCGCAGCTTTGCGGCCTGCGGACCCGCACGCAGCAGGCTCACCTCATTGATCGCCAGCGCCTGATGCATTGCGCCATCGACGGTCAGCGCCGTCATGGCCAATGGGTTGATTACTTCTTCCTCGGCTTCATCCAGCCGGGACCGCAAATCACCATCGTGGTATTCGTTCATCAAGAAGCCAACCGTACCCCGGTTCATCCCGTAAACTGGCACATCCAGCCCTTGTGTACCGTGCAGGGTCTGCAACATGAATCCATCGCCCCCAAGCGCCACGATCACATCCGCCTCGGCCTGCGGCACATCCCCGTGCTTTGCGGCCAATTCGCGCAGGGCCGTCTGTGCAATCGGCACAGGGCTGGCGACAAAGGCGATCTTGGGGCGTGGCATGGCGCGATTTCCTCAACAGTTCCGATAAGTTGTGCGGTTATCAGCACGGAAACGCAAGCCGCCGATACGAAACATGATGTGACGCGCTCATAATGGTCATGGTCGTTTTGATGCTTTTGGCGGAAGCCGTCCTGCGGTATGAGAGCGCAAGTTTCAAATTCTGGTACCTTTTTAGAGGGAATACACCCATGAACGTCACAGTCCGCGACAACGGCTTTTTCACCGAAACACTGGAAACCCGCGATCCGGAAATCCACGCCGCGATGCAGGCCGAGCTCAAGCGCCAGCGCAAAGAGATCGAGTTGATCGCGTCGGAAAACATCGTCAGTGCGGCCGTGATGGAAGCCCAGGGCGGCGTGATGACGAACAAATACGCCGAAGGCTACCCCGGCCGCCGCTACTATGGCGGGTGCGAACATGTGGACGTGGCCGAAAACCTTGCCATCGAACGCGCCAAACAGCTTTTCAACTGTGAATTTGCCAACGTCCAACCCAACTCCGGCAGCCAGGCCAACCAGGGCGTGTTCCAAGCGCTGCTGCAACCCGGCGATACCATCCTCGGTATGTCGCTGGATGCCGGTGGTCACCTGACCCACGGTGCCAAGCCCAACCAATCCGGCAAATGGTTCAACGCGGTGCAATACGGTGTGCGCAAGCAGGACAGCTTACTGGACTATGACGAAGTGCAGCGCCTCGCCACAGAACACCAACCCAAGATGATCATCGCCGGTGGCTCTGCCATCCCGCGTATCATCGACTTCGCAAAAATGCGCGAGATCGCCGACAGCGTCGGTGCCTATCTGCTGGTTGACATGGCGCATTTCGCCGGGCTGGTGGCAGCGGGTCTTTATCCGTCACCTTTCCCACACGCGCATGTGGCCACGACGACGACCCACAAAACCCTGCGCGGTCCACGCGGCGGCATGATCGTCACCAATGATGAAGCGATGGCCAAGAAGTTCAACTCCGCCATCTTCCCCGGTATCCAGGGCGGCCCTCTGATGCACGTGATTGCTGGCAAGGCAGTAGCATTCGGCGAGGCCCTGCGCCCCGAATTCAAAACCTATCAGGAACAGGTCATCAAGAATGCGCAAGCACTGGCAGATCAGTTGATGAAGGGTGGTCTGGATATCGTGACCGGTGGCACGGACACACACGTTATGCTGGTCGATCTGCGGCCGAAAGGCGTAAAAGGCAACGCAACGGAAAAAGCTTTGGGCCGCGCCCATATCACCTGCAACAAGAACGGCATCCCGTTTGATCCCGAAAAGCCGATGGTCACATCCGGCATCCGGCTCGGCTCTCCCGCCGGGACAACGCGAGGGTTCGGTGAACCAGAGTTCCGCCAGATCGCCGATTGGATCGTCGAAGTGACCGAAGGGTTGGCCGCCAACGGCGAGGACGACAACGGCGAGGTAGAGGCCAAGGTGCGCGCGGAAGTCGAAGCGCTCTGCGACCGCTTCCCGATTTATCCGGGGCTTTGATTCAGGCAGGCCCGGTGATCACACCGGGCCGCGCCCTTAGATGAATCCACGCTGCCACAAAACAAACAGCAGCAGAACACCTGTGACCAGCAATGCAAACGCGATCGACGTGATCATATTCAACGCCGCGTTGCGCCGCTGCGCGCTGAAATCGACACTCTCAAGATACGCCAGCACATTGCGATGTGCCTGACGCGCCTTTGCCATATCAATCATCCTGAGAAGTTTTGGGTTGCCCGCCACAGCCATGCCTTGTGCCAGATAGGTCGCATCCTGCCGCACCCGGCGCGGCAGCCGCCGCCCCGCCTTGCGGACCTGAGCGTCGAGGGATTTGCCGCGCACACGCAACCGGCTTTCCATTGCCGCACGCACCTCATCCACCATCTGTTGCAACGTCTTTGCCATGGCGCATCGGGTAACGGCTTGGATGGAAATGCTCAATCCCTCTGGCACCGAGGCGCGTCTGCGGATAGCTATAAGATGCATGTTGAACACGGTGACATATGACGGGCCTGCGGGGCCACCTTTGCTGATCGCGCACGGGCTATTCGGGTCGGCGCGCAATTGGGGGGTGATCGCGAAACGGCTGTCGGCGGAGCGGGCGGTGATCACGGTGGATATGCGCAACCATGGCAGCAGTCCCTGGTTTGACGGCCATAGCTATGCTGACCTGGCCGGGGACCTCGCCGAGGTCCTGGAGGGGCCTGCGGATGTGCTGGGACATTCCATGGGGGGGAAGGCTGCGATGGTGTTGGCGCTGGAAAAGCCCAGTCTTGTCAACAGGTTGATCGTCGCCGACATCGCCCCGGTCAGCTATACGCACACACAGATGGGGCCGATTGCGGCGATGCGGGGCGTTGATCTGGCGACGATCGAGAACCGCAGCGACGCCAAGGCGCAACTGGGTGATCTGGAACCGGGGGTGGATGACTTTTTGCTGCAAAGCCTTGATATGAAAGAGAAACGCTGGCGGCTGAATTTGGATGTGCTGGCCGACGAAATGGACAAGATCATCGGGTTTCCCGACGTGACAGGGCAGTTCGACGGGCCGACGCTGTTCCTCTCGGGGGCCAATTCCGACTATGTGCAGCGCGACGCGCGACCGCAGATCAAGGCGCTTTTCCCAGCCGCCAAATTCGCCAAGATCCCCGGCGCGGGGCATTGGCTGCACGCCGAAAAGCCGCGCGAGTTCACAGCGGCTGTCAGCGCATTTCTGGCGTAAAACCCGCGTACGTATCCCGTACAGAACCTGTACGTACAGCGGCGTATTGCCCCGGCGCAAATCGCCCGATAGGCTGCCCATACCAATACACATCAAAGAGGTTCGACATGACCCGTATCGCCCTGATCATCGCCATTCTTGGCCTTGCTGCCTGTGAAACCGTTCAGGGCATGGGGCGCGATATCTCGAACGCCGGGCAAGCGATCGACGACGCGATCTAGGGACAGACACCCGCCCCCGGGCCTTGACACTATTTCTGCACCGCAGCGATACTTCT
>CBDTVH010000191.1:0-5191 GCA_965363665.1 uncultured Yoonia sp.
CCGCCAGTGTGCGACATATGCCGACTGACCTGCCCGTCGACCTTTTGGCGTGAGTAGTCAAAATCATGGCCCTTGGGCTTAAGCGCAATCGCGGCCCTGATCGCATTTTCAAGGTCCGCATCCGCCTCTGATGCCCGCAAAGGTGCGCGCAGATCGGAATGCCCTTCCTGACCCAGACAGGTGTAGATCTCGCCGGTGCAGGTGATCCGCACACGGTTGCAGCTTTCGCAGAAATTATGGCTGAGCGGGGTGATGAACCCGATCTTCTGGCCCGTCTTTTCAACCCTGACATAGCGGGCGGGGCCACCCGTTTTCTCGGGCAGGTCCGTAAGGTCAGAGCGTTCGGCCAGCCGCGCGCGCAGGTCCTTGAGTGACCAGTACTGACCAAAGCGATCCTCATTGCCCAGATCGCCCATCGGCATAACCTCGATAAAGGTCAAATCCATATCGCGCGATGCGCACCAGTCCGTCAGGGTTTCCAGTTCGTTTTCATTGAAACCCTTCAGCGCCACAGTATTGATTTTGACCCGCAGCCCCGCCTTTTGCGCGGCATCAATGCCGTTCAGCACCTGGGGCAAACGCCCCCAACGCGTGATCTCTGCGAATTTGGCCTCGTCCAGCGTATCAAGTGACACATTCACCCGGCGCACGCCTGCGGCGTAAAGATCGTCCGCAAACCGCGCCAATTGGCTGCCGTTCGTCGTCAGCGTCAATTCATGCAGCGCGCCGCTATCCAGATGCCGTGACATGCCCTGAAAAAAGGTCATGATATCCCGGCGCACCAAAGGTTCACCCCCGGTGATGCGCAACTTGCGCACGCCAAGCCGGATAAACGCCGAACACATGCGGTCCAATTCTTCCAGCGTCAGAAGCTCCTTTTTGGGCAAAAAGGTCATGTTTTCCGACATGCAATAAACGCAGCGGAAATCACATCGGTCAGTGACCGACACCCGAAGGTATTCGATAGTGCGGGCAAATGGGTCAATCAACGGCTGGCTCATACCGTTTAACCTAAGGATGGGCAGACCGCTGCGCAAGCGCCAACCGCCCCGTTGCATGGCGGCAAGCTGCAGCATAGGGTCACTTCATGAGATTTATTTTGATCCTGCCCGTTGTGGCCATTGCAGGCTGTTCTACGCTATCATTCCAAGGGCTGTCTGGTTCGGCGCCATCGGCCGTGGCAGCACCGACCCCGACGCTGAATCCGACGCCTCCGCCACCGCCCCCGGTGACCGCGGTCACAGCCGAGCAATTTGACACCACTAGTCAGGAAGAACGCGCCGCCGCAGTCGTGACGCAGGCACCCGCTGCGGCACAGGCGCTGGGCACCACAATCGCGTCGCTGGGGCCACCGGCAGAACCGGGCATCTGGTTGAAAACACCGCTGGTGACGACGCTGACACCGGGCCGGGTGGAGTATCAGGGCAAGACGATCAACATAGAATTACGCCCATCAGGCGGCGCGCCCGGATCAGGCAGCCAGATCAGCCTGGCCGCAATGCGCTTGCTAGAGGCGCCGCTGACATCGCTTCCAGAAGTGACTGTATTCAACGCGTCGTAGATGCGCGTCGGCTGATAGTGCCACAGAATCAACGGTTTGAGTACGATTGCTAACCGACTTCGCTGACGTTCTGACGCGCATTCCTACATCCCGCCGCCTCTTGGCAGACTGCATTGTGACGTCAAATGCCTTCACGACCGGTTGACTGAACGGGGATGCGAGGTTGTCATCCTACCAATTCTGATGCGAAAACATTCACATCACTGCGACAAAATTGCTTCACATGGTGGAAAGCAGGTTCGGCGCATCGCACCACATTAGGATCAACGCGCAGATATCGTCCTGCCCGCCCTATTCCGCGCCTCACCCGTCGTATGGTGGCGTATTGAGCCCCGATCCTAAAGCGCCATCGTTTACGGTTTACTGATCATTTTGCCCCAGAATGCGCGCAGTAGATGCGGAAAAAGGTGGCGATGGAACGATTCTTGGCAAATCGACAGGGTGTTTGGGGGGCGGCAGTCCTGACAACATTGGCGTCCATTATTGTGACGGAATTTATGGTGTATTTTCTGTTTCAGGGTCAGGATATCTATGCGGCTCTAGAGATCGCACCGTTGATTTCATTGGTCACCGCTTTTCCGTTCAGTCTGTTTTTCTGGTCGCAATTGCGCAGCAATCTGTTGCTGCGCATTGAGCTGCAGCGACTTGTTGATCGCGATAGGCTGACCGATGTTGCCACCCGTGATTTCTTTTTTGCGCGCATGCGTGCAGATCCACCTGCCCACGGCATTTCATTAATGGTCGACATCGACTTTTTCAAAACAGTGAACGACACCTTTGGACATAT
Source organism: uncultured Yoonia sp. (assembly GCA_965363665.1). Taxonomy (GTDB): domain Bacteria; phylum Pseudomonadota; class Alphaproteobacteria; order Rhodobacterales; family Rhodobacteraceae; genus Yoonia. The sequence continues at coordinate 2,349 of CBDTVH010000191.1, forward strand.
CGCCGGGGATGCTGTGATTAGCAGGGTTGCAAGAATTCTTGCGGATAATACTCGTTCCAAGGACATTGTTTGCCGCTTTGGGGGTGAGGAGTTCGTGATTTTTTTGCACGAACTTGGCAATGCTGATGGCTTCCTCGTTGCAGAACGGATGCGCAAAGCGATTGCCGCAGAGAAGATAGAATTTGATGGTCAAAGCCTGCAAGTCACCGTTTCAATCGGTGGTTCGCTTAAAGAGCGGCCGCAGGACGTCAATCTTGCAATCCAGCAGGCCGACCGTGCACTTTACTGCGCCAAGACAACAGGACGTAACCGGACGGTTTTTGCGCCTCCGGCATCGCTGAAAAGGGAAACGGTTTCGGCGTGAAATTGCATGGTATACTGAAATAGACTTTGCCTTGCTCATCACCTAAGGCTAGCCATAAGCGGCACCTATGAAAGAGATGATGATGGACGGCACACATGCACCTGTAGATCCGGATGGGCTGATGGAGTTTTCGGTGGTCTTCACCGACAGATCACTGAACCATATGTCCGAGGTATTTCAAAAGGTGATGACCGATATCTCGGCGATGCTGTGCGAGGTCTATAACGCGGATCAGGTCGTTGTTGTTCCCGGTGGTGGCACCTACGGAATGGAAGCGGTCGCGCGCCAGTTCGGGACTGACGCCCATGCGTTCATTGTGCGCAACGGTTGGTTCTCATATCGTTGGAGCCAGATTTTTGAGGCGGGCAACTTTACAGCACAGACCACCGTCATGAAAGCGCGTCAGGCAGGCAATGACACGCGTGCGCCGTTTGCGCCCGCGCCGATTGACGAGGTCATAGCGGCGATCAAAGAGGCAAAGCCAGACGTTGTTTTCGCCCCACACGTCGAAACCTCAGCCGGTATCATCCTGCCAGACCACTACCTCAAAGCGTTGGCGGATGCCGCGCACGAGGTGGGCGCGCTGATGGTCCTGGATTGCATCGCCTCGGGCTGTGCCTGGGTCGATATGAAGGAAACCGGTGTCGATGTGCTGATTTCAGCGCCACAAAAGGGCTGGTCCTCGACACCCTGTGCGGGGCTTGTGATGATGTCGGACCGCGCCGTGGCGCGCATGGAAGAGACGACATCAAACTCTTTTACCGTCGATCTGAAGAAATGGCATAGCATCATGCAAGCCTACCTGAACGGGGGCCACGCCTATCACGCCACGATGCCGACCGATGGTTTGCGTGCGTTCCGCGATACGATGCTGGAAACGCGCGCGTTCGGCTTTGACAAACTGAAAGACGCGCAGTGGGCTTTGGGCAATGCGGTGCGCAAGGTGCTAGCCGACAAGGGTATGCGTTCTGTCGCAGCTGACGGCTTTGGTGCGCCGGGCGTGGTGGTGAGCTACACCGACGATCCCGATATTCAGAATGGCTCAAAGTTCGCCGCCGCAGGGATGCAGATCGCCGCAGGTGTGCCGTTGCAATGTGACGAACCAGATGACTTTCGCACATTCCGGTTGGGTCTGTTCGGGCTGGACAAGCTTTATGATGTTGATGCGACGTTGGCCCGATTGGTGCCGGTACTGCAAAAGGTGCTTTAGCCCGCACCCAACCCCATTTGCATCAAGGTCCGGCGCACAGGTGCAACACCATAAAGCGCCTCAATCCCTTTGGTGCGTAATGCCTGCATCGTTGGACTGCCTGCGATGGACGCGCGGTTGAGCGCGTCGATCCCCGTCACCCGCAGTCTGATATCGGGATGACGTTTGCGGGCGTAGGTGTCGAGCATGGAAGGCGTTCCAAGCACGTCGGGCTGCGCTTTCGCCAGATCAAGCAGGCATGACAGGTCGCGCAATGACATATTCAACCCCTGTGCACCGATAGGCGGCATCACATGCGCGGCCTCTGCCACCAGCGCGGTCCGAGGTGCTGTCAGACGGTCGGCAATCTGGCTGATAATGGGCCAGACGCTGCGGCGGCTCGCCAGCTTCAATGGTCCATAAAGATAGGCCGACCGGTCGTTTGCCGCAGTTTCAAACGCGCTATCGGGCAGGGCGGCAAGACGGTTCACCTCGGCTCCATATTCCATCCAGACAACGGCAGAGCACGGTTTCCCGTCGTGGTCGGGCAAGGGCACCAGCGTGAATGGCCCGCCGGAACGGTGTATTTCGGTCGAGATGTTGTCGTGCGGGGCGTCATGCGTCACGGCAAAGGTAAGTGCCTTCTGCCCATACCGCGTTGTTTTTACGTCAATACCAGCGGTCTGACGCACCACCGAGTTGCGGCCATCCGCGCCGATCACCAACTTTGTCGCTATCTGGCTGTTGTCGGACAGTGTGACAATGGCCTCATTGGTGCGGGCCAACATGCGGGCAAACCCGATCCCCGGCCGGAAATCGACATTGGGCAGTTCGGCTAATCGGGCCACCATTTCACGGCGCAATATCCAGTTGGGCAGGTTCCACCCGAATGGCAGATCGGAAATATCGGCTGCGTTGAAATCGCGTGTCACATGCGCCTGCGTGCCGATATCCACGATCCGCATGATTTGCAGGGGCGTGGCATCAGGGGCAACGCGGGCCCATATCCCTGCGGCTTCAAGAAACTGCTGGGCGGGTTGTAGAAAAGCAGTGGTGCGCAGGTCTGATCCCTCGACGTCGCCCGCGGCCGCTTCATCCTCTTCCGGCGCCGGATCCGCTTGGTCAGTCATTAAAGAGATCCGCTCTCAAATTCGCGTCGTGAAAAACCGCACGTGTCTTCTGCGAAAACCGCGGGGAACTTAACAAATATGAAAATGCTTAATCAACAAATAAAAGAAAAACCAACGAATAGCTTAGGCTTTCGCCTGTCGTCCTTTACGTGGGACGACG
>CBDTVH010000192.1:0-5189 GCA_965363665.1 uncultured Yoonia sp.
GCGCCGGCAAATGCGACGATAGCTGTTGTTGTAAGAAGGATGCTTTTCATGGATATTTTCCCTCGTGTTATGCATTCCCAAGAATGCCAGTTGTCCTAGCATTGGGGTCTAACTGCGCCCTTCGCCTTAAACACTCAAGTAAAATGGGGGCGCGTTTCCTGTCTTTGACGGAAATGATGCATCAATGACACACACGCTTTTCAAACATGACATCGGGCGCAATTCGCACTATTTCAGGCCGAAACTTACCGTGATCCTTATTTGTCGGAGTCTGCCATGCCCCTCGCCGAAATTCAGGCCCGCATCGCGAGCGCATGTGATGCCGCGGGCCGCAACCCGGATGATATCAAGCTGATTGCCGTATCAAAGGTCCAGCCCAACGAACGGGTTGAGGCGGTCCTGAAAGAGGGCCACCGCATCTTTGGTGAAAACAAGGTGCAAGAGGCCGCAGGCAAATGGCCCGCGTTTCGCGAAAAGTATGACGGCATCGCACTTCATCTGATCGGGCCGTTGCAGACCAACAAGGTCAAGCAGGCGATGCAACTGGCGCAGGCCATTCACACCGTTGATCGCCCCAAGCTGGCCAATACGATTGCGCGCCATGCCCAGGACCTTGGGTTTTGTCCGGATCTGTTCGTGCAGGTCAACACCGGCGAAGAACCACAAAAGGCCGGTGTGCTGCCCGCCGAGGCTGATGCTTTCATCGCCGAGGTGCGCGCCCTTGATCTGCCGCTTCGCGGTTTGATGTGCATTCCCCCCGTCGAGGAAGAGCCTTCCTTGCATTTCGCACTGCTGGCCAAGATCGCCGCGCGCAACGACCTGACCGGCCTGTCCATGGGGATGAGCAGCGACTTTGAAAGCGCCATCGCCCTGGGGGCCACCCACATCCGCGTCGGTTCCGCGATTTTTGGTGAGCGTGTCTACGCGTGACCAGCGACTACGACCCGCCCCAAGACCCGCTGACCATCCTGCATGACGATCATCAGGTTCTGCTGGTCGATAAACCCAGCGGTCTTTTGTCCGTGCCGGGCAAAGGTGAGCATCTGGCCGATTGCCTGCTGGCCCGCGTGCAGGCCGCCTTTCCGATGGCGCTGCTGGTGCACCGGCTGGACCGCGACACATCGGGGGTGATGGTCTTTGCCCTGACCCCCCACGCCCAGCGCCATCTTGGATTGCAGTTTGAAAAGCGGCAGACCCGGAAAACCTATGTCGCCCGCGTCTGGGGCGAGATGGCGGAAAAGACCGGGACCGTCGATCTGCCCCTGATCGTGGATTGGCCGAACCGCCCCTTGCAGATGGTCGACCATGAAAACGGCAAGCCCGCTGTCACGGATTGGCGGGTCATGCGCGCACGCGACGGCGAAAGCCGCGTGCGGTTGATGCCGCGCACCGGACGGTCGCATCAGTTGCGCGTGCATATGCTGGCACTGGGGCATCCCATTCTGGGCGATCCGTTTTATGCGGAAGGTGCGGCACGGGATCATCCGCGCCTGATGTTGCATTCCGAGACTTTGCAGTTTCGCCACCCCGATGGTGGTCAGGGGATGCGCATCACCGCGAAGTGTCCGTTCTGACGCCGCCCTCAGGATGCCTCCGGCGGGAGTTTGCGGGCCAAGATGAAGACGGGAGCGTCAGCCCCTTACAAATTGCGTGATTGCATCGACTTCGGTTTGCGCGATTTCGTGGCCTCCGGGATGCCAATGCACCAGAACCTCTGCCCCTTGCGCCGCGAGGTAATCTGCCAGCGACTGCGTTGCAGATGCCGGGCAGATCGGATCACGTTCACCGGCGGTGATCAGGATGCGCCGCCCCTTCAGCCCCGGCTGCGGCGCGGGCGACCACGGGATCAACGGGTGCATCAGGATCAGGTCATCGACCAGGCCGGGCTGTTCCAGCGCAACGGCGGCCAGGATGTTGGCGCCGTTGGAATAGCCCAGTCCGATGGTTTTGGATGGGTCGGTCGCTTCTTTCTCTGCCTGGATGAATTCCGCCATCGCCGTCGTCCGCTGTGCCAGATCATCCATGTCATAGACGCCTTCGCCCGTCCGCTTGAAGTAGCGCAGCGCCCCATGTTCAGACACATCGCCACGCGGCGAGGTCACATGCGCGCCGGGGATCAGTTGTTCGGCAAAGCCGTGAAACTGGCCTTCATTCCCGCCCGTGCCGTGAAAGGTCAGGAACAGCGGCTGGCCCGCGGTTCCTTTGGTGCGTTGTGCTGTGTAGGTCACGTCAGTCATCCAACGGCTGCAACATGCTTTCCAACCGCGCACGCAGATGTTCATGCTGGCTGGGCAGTTTCAGGGCTTCACCCAAATGCGCCGTATCTTCATCGCGGTCAAAGCCGGGTTCGTTCGTCGCGACCTCGAACAACACGCCACCGGGCGTGCGGAAATAGATCGCATAGAAGTAGTCACGGTCGATGACGGGGGTGACCTGATAGCCTGTGTCCAGCAAAGCCTCGCGCACTTCCAACTGGCGCGCGCGGTTTTCTACGGCAAAGGCGATGTGGTGGACCGACCCTGCCCCTTGGCTGGCATGACCTGCCGTTGGCAGCTCTTCGATATCAATCGTATTCGCGTCATTGCCGCCGGGGACGATAAAGCGGGTGACGTTGTCCTTGGTCTCCAGCTTTTCGTATCCCATGAACTGCAACAGTTCACCGCTGACGCCTGCATCCTTCAGCCGCATGTCGGCAGAGTGGAAGCCACGGATACCCATCTGGGGTGAAACACCGTTGCCGGTCCAAGGCGTGCGGTCATCATCGCTTTCAACCAGTGCGAACTGGTCGCCGTCAGGCCCATCGAACAATACGCGCTTTTCACCAAAGCGGGTGTCCTGGCTGACGCCCTTCACTTCAAACGTCGCGAAGCGATCAAGCCATGCCTGCGCAGACCCGGTCGGGATGCTGAACGCCGTGCGCCCGACCTCGCCCACGCCCTTTGCGCCACGTCCTGCGTTGGGGAAGGGAAAATAGGTCATGACCGTGCCGGGCGATCCGGCTTCGTCGCCATAATACAGGTGATAGACGTCGGGGGCGTCGAAGTTCACGGTTTTCTTGACCCGGCGCAGACCCAGTACATTGGTGAAAAAAGCGTTGTTCTCGCGGGCGTCGCTGGCCAGCGAGGTGACGTGGTGCAGTCCTTTGATCTGATTAAGCATATCGCTCTCCTATTCCGTTGCAGGAATAGATAGCGCTTTTACCGCCGCACGAAAGGCTGACAGGCGCACCTTATTGGTGCGCCCGTGCACATGACGTTATTCGGCAGCCCAGCCAGAGATCGCCTTGACCTCCAGGAATTCCTCAATCCCCCAGACACCACCTTCGCGGGCACGGCCCGACATCTTCATGCCCCCAAAGGGCGATCCGGCACCGCGACCCTGACCATTCATCTCAACCATGCCCGAGCGCAGAGCCCGCGCCATGCGGTTACGCTTGGCCCCATCTTGGGATTGGACATAGTTGGTCAGGCCATAGGGCGTATCATTGGCGATTTTCACGGCGTCCGCTTCATCCTCAAACGGGATGATCGACAGGACGGGGCCGAATATTTCTTCCTGCGCGATGCGCATGTCATTCGTCACATCAGCAAAGACTGTCGGGCGGACATAGTAACCACGGTTCATCCCTTCAGGCAGACCGGGGCCGCCAGCGACCAGTCGCGCACCTTCGTTGATGCCGACCTCGATCATCTCCTGAATCTTGGTCCACTGGGTCTTGTTCACAACCGGGCCGATATGGCGACCCGGTTCTGATGCGGGACCAACGGTGATCCCCTTGGCAATCTCGGCAGCCGCCTCGACCGTTTGATCGTAGATCGTGCGCTCAACCAGCATCCGGGTCGGCGCATTGCAGGATTGGCCAGAGTTGTTCATGCAATGGATCACGCCACGTTTGACGGCCTTTTCATCGGCGTCGGCAAAGATTACGTTGGCACCCTTGCCGCCCAGTTCCAGCGTGACCCGTTTCAGCGTTTCGGCAGCGGCGACAGAGATCGCCTTTCCTGCGCGGGTTGAACCGGTAAAGCTGATCATCGCCACATCTTCGTGGCGCGACAGTTGGCTACCCACACCGGCACCGTCACCGTTCACAAGGTTGAACACCCCGGCCGGGACGCCCGCGTCATGCACAAATTCGGCAAAAAGCAGGGACGACAGCGGGGCCTCTTCGGACGGCTTCAGAACCATCGTGCAACCGGCCAGCATGGCGGGGATCACCTTGAGCGTCACCTGGTTCATCGGCCAGTTCCACGGTGTGATCAGACCGACGACGCCGATGGGTTCCATCGCGATGCGGTCGTCGGGGGCATGGGGACCAAGGGGCCTGATCCACTCAATCTGTTCCATCGCCTTGAGCGAATTCTTCAAATGCCACGGCAGGCAAGGGGCCTGACTGCTGCGCGCCATGTCGATAGGCGCACCCATTTCCATGCTGATCGCTTCGGCCATTTCCTCCACGCGGGCTTCGTACTGATCCAGTATGGCTTTCACATACCCGGCCCGTTCGGACGGGTCCGTCGCAGCCCATGCCGGGAACGCGGATTTCGCCGCCGCAACGGCGGCGTCCGTATCCGCCTGATCACCAAGCGAGATAACGGCGCAAGGATCCTCGGTCGATGGATCAATCACGTGATAGTCGTTGGCTTTCACAGGCGGAACCCATGTGCCGTTGATATAGAAATTGCGCTTCTCGATCATTGCGTTTCTCCTATTGTTGATAGGTTATGTGGCATCGCAACTGATCTTCCGCAAGCGGATGTGGTGTTGGTGCGTCATCATCCCTATATTGAGATTTGAATTCACACGATAAGGAGCACCAAAATGGGTCTGCGCATCAACGATACGATCCCTGATATGACGGTCGAAACCGATCAGGGCACCTTCTCACTGCATGACTGGATCGGCGATAGCTGGGCGATCCTGTTTTCGCACCCCAAGGATTTTACACCCGTCTGCACCACTGAATTCGGCGCGGTCGCGCAACTGGCCGACGAATGGGAAAAGCGTGGGACCAAGGTGATCGGCATCAGCGTCGACGGCGTCGAGGATCACAAGAAATGGAAAGGCGATATCGAGAGTTTTGCCAACACAAAGGCCGGTTTCCCGATCATCGCGGATGAAGACCTGAAGGTTGCCAAGGCCTTCGACATGCTGCCCGCCGATGCCTATCTGCCCGACGGGCGCACACCTGC
>CBDTVH010000193.1:0-5175 GCA_965363665.1 uncultured Yoonia sp.
CGTCCTCGTTGACCAGCAGGTCCATGCGGGACGAGCGGTCGGCGATGCCCTGCTCGTTGCGGATGATGCAGCGGGTATCGACGTCGTACAGGGTCATGGACCAGAACGTCTCTGCCGGGATGTTGGGCGGCAGGTGCAGGACGTAGTTGGCCGTTGCATGCTGCTGGAAAACCCCTCCAGCTACCTGGCCTTTGCTGAAAGCACGATGTCTGAAACGGACTTCTTGCGCGAACTGGCTCAGCGCACGGGTTGTGGCCTGCTGCTGGACGTCAACAATGTCTTTGTCAGCGCCACCAACCTCAAAACATCGCCACAAGCCTATATCGACGATTTTCCACTGGACGCCGTGGGTGAAATCCACCTCGGTGGCCATGATGAAGATCAGGACGAAACCGGCGCGCCACTGCTGATCGACAGTCACGGGAAAGCGGTGGTTGATCCGGTCTGGGCGCTATTGGACCATACCTTGGCCAAATCCGGCCCCAAACCGCTGTTAATCGAATGGGACACCGACGTGCCCGCCTGGCCGGTTCTGGCGGATGAGATTAGCCGCGCAGACGCTGCATTGGCGCTGGTGACACCATGACCGTCACGCAAGCCGCCTTCAAAGCCGCAATGCTGGATCCCGCCGCCGCTGTCCCCGCGGGTATCGTCAACCCCGATGGGGCCGCGGCCAACAAACGCTTTGACGTCTATCGCAACAATGTCGCCGTCAGCCTGTCTGACGCACTAGAGGCCGCCTTTCCGGTCGTGCGCAAGCTGGTCGGCGATAAGTTCTTCCGCGCCATGGCTGGCGTTTATCTGCGCAAACATCCCCCAAACTCGCCGCTGATGATGTTTTATGGCGATGCCATGCCGCAATTCCTGGGGCGCTTTGAGCCGACGAAAAAAATCGGCTACCTGCCCGACATCGCCCGGATCGAGCTTGCCATGCGTCACGCCTATCACGCGGCTGATACGACCCCCGTTAATGCCCAAGCCCTTGGCGCGCTCGCCCCCGATTTACTGATGGGCGCAAAGCTGCGGATCGCGCCAGCAACCCACACTATTGTCTCTGACTTTCCGGTCCATGCGATTTATCTTGCCAACACCCGCGCAGATGCCCCCAAACCCGTGATGCGGGCCGAGGCTGTTGTGATCACGCGTGCCGGCTTTGATCCCCAACTCCATCTTATCAATGCCGCCGCTGCCACATGCATCGAGGCCCTCAAGCAAGGGCAATCGCTGGGGCAGGCAATTGCAACCGCAGATGAGACACTTGATCTGGGTGCCGTCCTTGGGTTGCTGCTGGCGCAAGGCGCCGTGACTGAAATTTACTGAAAGGCCCTGTTATGACCACTTCATCCTTCGCCGACATGGCCCGCCCCCTCAATCGCGTCGGCGACGAAGCCCTGCCAATTCTTGCGCGGCTGGTCTTTGCGGGGGTGTTGCTGATGTATTATTGGAACTCTGGTCTGACGAAGCTGGGTGATGGGATCTTTGGCATCTTGCAACCTTCGTCCGGCGCCTATGTCCAGATTTTTCCCAAAGCGATGGAGGCGGTAGGGTATGACACCTCGCAACTTACCATTTTTCACTGGGCTGTCGTGACCGGTGGCACAATCGCGGAATTCATCCTGCCTTTGCTGATCATCATCGGGCTCTTTACCCGCCTGGCCGCACTTGGAATGATCGGCTTTATCGTCGTGCAATCCCTGACCGACCTTTACGGCCACGGCGGCATCGCACATGACGGCACCTTGGGCGCCTGGTTCGACCGCTTTTCAGACGCGCTGATCCTTGATCAACGCGCCTTCTGGGTGCTGTGCCTGCTGATCCTCGTGTTCAAGGGTGCGGGCACAATCTCGATTGATCGCGGGTTGTTCAGAAATGCGCCTTAGGCTCGTCCGGTTTGCCAGCGGCAATCCCGAGGATACCGCCAAGCGCCACAAAGCCAATGGGAAACATGGTGCCGACGTTGAACCCGAAGGCCGCGTAGAAGAAGAACGCACTGATCAGCATGAGAAGACCGCCCCACAAAGCGCGGTCTTTGGCCATCGCGCCGCCGGCAATGGCGAGCAATGGGGCGATGAAACTGGCAAAACGGATGAAGCCGGGGTTCTCAAGAAGGCCGAAAAGCTCACCAACTTCGGCATGACGCTCTGACAGTTCAGCGTAGCCATAGCCAAACAGGCCAACAAAAATACCGATGAGGCCACCAATAATACCAAGCATACTTGCGGCGTTGCGCATGGGTCTTCTCCTTACTGCTCTGATGATCACATAGGCAGTCTGGTGTCAGTCGCCAAGGTACTTTGCCTGAACATCGGGTTTCCAGCCAATCGTCCACTCCCCGTCCGCCTCGATCACAGGGCGCTTCATCAGTGTCGGGTGCGTCGCCAGCAGCAAGGCCGGGTCTGCCACCTTTTCAGCATCGGTCAGACCGCGCCACGTGGTTGAGGCACGATTGATCGCCCTCTCGCCGAACTCTGCCACTATGGTCGCGCGATCCTGTTGGGAAATCCCGTCTGCGCGTACGTCAATCACCTCGGGCGCATACCCGGCACTGGTCAGTGCCTTGAGCGCCTTTCGGCAAGTATCGCATGATTTCAGACCAAAAAAACGCATTCCGCCTCCCTTTTAAGCACGAATTGTCCAGATGCCGCCAATGCGACGACGTGTCATTTGCCTTTTGCATAAATCAGATAATTCTAAGGAGATGAAGGCCAAGGGAAGTCCGCATGTCGCGGGGCCCAAGACCTGCCCAGCCCTAAGGGGTGCGATATTCTAAAGGAGAGCGGACAATGCCCAACGGCACCGTGAAATGGTTTAATACGACAAAAGGCTACGGGTTCATTGCACCCGATGATGGCGGCTCGGATATCTTCGTGCATATCTCAGCGGTTGAGCAGTCCGGGTTGACCGGGCTTGCCGACGATCAGAAAGTGACCTTTGATCTGATCGAAGGCCGCGACGGTCGGCAGATGGCGGGTAACATCGCCACGCAGGATTAGGGATCAGCGCGGCCTGCCCTTACCGCTTATTCTGCTGCATGCGACTTCGGACCAGTTCCATCACATCCTGTGACTGGATCGGGCGTTCAGGCTGCGCCGTCCGCGTTGATATGGACTGCAAATGTTCGTCCATGGACATATCAAAGGCACTCTGCTTGTCGGCGATTTCTTCCACCTGGTTCATAAAGGCCAGTACCCCACCTGCGCTTTGCAGACTGAATGCCCAGATATAGAACAACAGCGACAAACCGATGAACACCCCGGTCTCAAGGCCCAGCAGGTCAATTGCGCCCAAACCCGGGTCAGCTTCCAATTGAGCCAGTGCGGTGGTCAGGTTTTCACCAAAGCCAAGCATGTAGCAGATCGCGGCTGATATCGGGATCGCAAAGCTTGACAGCATATACGAGATCGCCACGAGGATCAGCATGGACAGGAAATCGCGCCCGAAACCATAGAACGGCGTATGGGGGCGCCCGCCGGGATCAGCCCCGATCGAAGCGCCCGCAAGTGGCATCAGAAGTGCGGCGCGTAATCCGATGATCATGACCCCCGTAACCCACAGTAAAGACAGGGTGATGGCGGGGTTGACGGACATCAGTTGTTCAAGGAGCGCGGTCTGGTCCATCGCGCCGAGCCGTCCCAGATCGTCCAGCGTCAAAGGCGTTGCCATGAAATAAACGACGGCTGCCGCGCCGGTGATCAACAGCATGCAGAACACCTCGAACAGGCCATAGCCGACCGCGGGCAACAACAGCCCGAAGTAGGTGTTGCGCACGCTGCTTTCCTTGGCCTGCAAGCCCAGCCTTGACCCGATGATCACCGGCAGCACCGTTGCCGCCACGCCAAAGGCCACTGCCAGCACCACGGCCAGAACCGGCGCGATGAACGCCATGATAAATATGAAGAATCCGGCGATAATGCCGAACATGATCAACCCGATGATCATGAAAGGGAACACAAGTACCAGCCGCCACAACACGGCGAGCGAGAACGGGATAGCACGCAAAAGGGTCACGGGGGGTTCGATGCTCCGGCTGTGTCTTTGGCCCCAACTATGCCCGCAGATTTGATCACATGGAATGGCCTGGTTTCACGCGCGGGACCAAGTGTGGCTTTGCTGCGCCGACGGGGGTGTGCAACGTGCGGAGGGCGGGTGGCCGGAGCCGTGACACGCCCGGCGATTTGGCCGTTGATTGTCATGAAATCAAGGCGTTTGGTGGTGTATGCATTCCGTACAGATGGCGTACAGAACCTGTACGTACAAATGTACGGAGGCGGACAGGTTGGCGCATCGCGCGGGGGAAAGTGTTAAGTTCGCGTTAAGGCACGCGTGGGCGTGTCAGGCGTCTGCAAAGACCTGCGCGCGCCGCGCCATGATCACCTGATGGACAAAGCGGGTGGCGAGCGGCGCGTCGGGGTGGATGATAGCGCGGCGGTCGGCCTCTGTGGTCAGACGGTCGATCAGGTCGGACGGGATGTCCGCGAAAGGCGCTGTGGCCTGCGCGGTGATGGAACTGTTATCAGTCTTCTCAGTCGGCATGGTACCCCCCGGTCGTTGTGCAACTGCAAGGGTGGTAGCGCAAACAGGGTGGGTCTGGCGAGGGGAACCCCACGTCGGTTTTGCCAAGGTGACGTTGCGTCATTCGCGCGCGCCGTTGAGGTTGCGTTAACGAAGTCGCGCCATGATGCCTCATGTCAAAGTACCGCCGCCCGCGCCCATGTGCGTCCCGTGTTCTTTACGGCGAACCTCGCCGACCGGTCGTCGGGGGCGTTGGTCGAGCGGATTGATGTGTTGCGGCAGACGCGTTTGGAACGTCCGTTCAAGATTGATGCTTCGGGTGCGCGCCGCCTTGGCAACGATCCGGGGATCGTTTCAGGCGCGCACGGGCGGAGCCCCGGATGTCTTGCCGGACCATATGCATTGTGTGTGGACCTTGCCAGAGGGGGATGCGGATTACGCGAAGCGGATGGGCGCCATCAAAGGACGGTTTACGCAAATGGTCCGTAGGTCGGGGCCCGCCCCGACTCCGACGATCAACAACAGGCACGGTGTTGTGGGTGGCAGGACAAGAGTCGGGGAGAACCCCGACCTACGTGCCGAAGCACCCATATGGCAGAAACGGTTTTGGGGTGTGCGCCGTCTTGGAAACGATCCGGGGGATCGTTTCAGGCGCGCACGGGC
>CBDTVH010000194.1:0-5162 GCA_965363665.1 uncultured Yoonia sp.
CCGCCGATACCCACAAAGTGGATCGGACCCATTTCCGTTGGCAGTTTCGTCGCGGCGGCTGCGTTCATCTCATTCTCCTGCCAGTTGGCTGACCAGATCGGCCAAGGTTTCGGCCGCGTGGGGGTTGCCCTGCGTCAGGGCGTTTTGGCTCATCCGCTTTCCCACATCGGGCGTGGTCAGGATGACCATCATCTGCTCCGACAGGGTGGCGGGGTCAAGTTTCGATTCCGGGATAAGCACGGCGGCATCAGCATCGACAAGACCGCGCGCATTCGCCGTCTGCTCATTGCGGATTGCGCCTGCATAGGGCACCCAGATTGCGGGGCGGCCAATCACGCTGACATCCGCAACCGTCGATGCGCCCGAGCGCGAGATCACCAATTGCGCATCGACCATTCGGCGCGGCACATCATCAAAGAAGGTCTGCACATCCGCCTGGATCAATTCGCTGTCGTAGTACTTTTGTACCCGCTCAAGGTCTTCGGGTCGCGCCTGATGGCTGACCCGGATATTACGACGCAGCTCCTGTGGCAGCGCGGCAATCGCCGGCGGGACCATGTCGGACATGACGCGGGCCCCTTGTGAGCCACCCATCACAAGGATCGACATCGGATAATCACCCGGGGGAATATAGGGCGCGCCTGCGTGTTCAAGGATCGCCGCGCGCACCGGGTTGCCGGTATGGATGCCTTCGACACTACCTGGCAGTTCGGTCGGCCACGTCCCGCATGCAATCTGATCCACACGCTTGGCGAAAAGCTGATTCACGCGGCCCAGAACACCGTTTTGTTCGTGGATCATGCGCGGAATACGCAACGCCCAAGCGGCAGACATGGCAGGTATCGCAGGATATCCGCCAAAGCCCACCACCACCGTTGGGCGATCACGGAACATGCGCCATTTCGCAGCGCCGATCCCGGCCAGAATACGAAACGGCACCGTCAGCTTTTGCGCGATACCGCCACGGGCGAAAGTGGCACTGCCCACAACACTGACCTCGACCGCATCCGGAAAGCCCCCCGTGTAGCGGGCGCCACGCGCATCGGTGGACAGTTTCACGCGCCAGCCTTTTTCCAGCATCGCCTCAGCCAAGGCTTGGGCGGGAAACATATGCCCGCCGGTCCCACCAGCGGCGATAATCAAAAGCGGTGCCGTCATCGGTTTGCCCGACGCAGAAGGATATCCCCCATCGCGCCCTGCGGTCTGCTGCGTGTGAAGGCCAAAAGCATACCGACAGCGATGCCGCCGGCGATTAACGAAGACCCACCGTAGGAGACAAAAGGCAGCGTCATGCCCTTCGCTGGCAAAAGGCGCACCGCGACCCCCATATTGATCATCGCCTGCACACCGAAGATGCAGACCAGACCGGTGCCAGCCAACCGGATAAACACGTCACGTTCTTTCATCAGCCGCAGCAGCGAGCGGACAACGATCACGGCGTAAAGCGCGATGATGACAAGCACGCAGATCAAACCATACTCTTCTGCCGCAACGGCGATAATGAAGTCAGTATGCGCGTCGGGCAGCGACCATTTCACTTGGCCTTCGCCCACGCCAACACCAAAAAAACCACCCTCGCGGATGGCATTTGTAGCATACCCAAGCTGGGTATTGGGATCGAGATCAGGGGACAGGAAACCGTCAATCCTGCGGGCGAAATGCTCGGAATTGGCGTAAGCAATCGTGCCACCAAAGACGACCAGACCCGCAAGGACGATCAAAAGGATCATTGGCGCCCCAGCCACGAAATACATCACGCCCCATGCAAACAGGATCAATGCCGCTTGGCCAAAGTCCGGCTGAACAGCCAGCATCAGCACGATAATCATGGTCAGGACAAAGGAATACACCTTGCCTGGCGGCCCACCCAACTGTTGTGATGCGGCCAGCAACCAAGCGGTCATCACGACAAAGCCCGGCTTAAGAAACTCGGACGGCTGCAAGGACGCAAAGCCCAGCGAATACCAACGCGTGGCCCCTTTGCCAAAATCCGTGCCGAACACCGGCAGGAAGGCAAGCGCCACGAAAGCGCATAAGAACCCCAAAATGGCCAATCGCCGGACCACAGTCGGCGACATCATGGAAACCACGAACATGACCACCATCGCCATGCCACCAAAGATCGCCTGACGGGTCACATAATGAAACGGCTCCAGCCCGTTCTTGGCAGCCAAGGGCGGCGAAGACGCCAGGCCCAAAAGCAAGCCGATCCCGAACAACAGCAGGATGCAAGACATCGTCCACTTATCAATTGTCCGCCACCACCGGGGCAGAACCGGGTCGCCGGATTGCACCGGGACCGTCCCATAGACCATTTCCGTCATGGATCACCGCTCATTTACCTACATCGCCCGTTTTCCGGGTCTGGGCATAGCTTAACCGTCAATTCACTACGATTCCACTGAAAAACCGACGTCGTGGCTTTCTGTGTCCAATCGGACAAGGACGAAAGACATGCGCGGATGCAGACCATTTGATCTCACCCACGGGTTGCGCCATATGGGCCAGCATGGATTTTGAAACTCTGATCATCGGCGCAGGTGCCGCAGGCATGATGTGCGCGGCACACGCGGGTCCCGGCGTGTTGATCGTGGACCACGCCAAAGCACCGGGAGAGAAGATAAGAATTTCCGGAGGCGGGCGTTGTAATTTCACCAACCTGCACGCCAGTCCGCAGAATTTCATCAGCCAGAACAAACACTTCTGCAAGTCTGCACTGGGGCGCTATACCCAATGGGATTTCATTGATCTGGTCGATCAATACCGGATCGCCTGGCATGAAAAGACGCTCGGGCAGTTATTCTGCGACACCAGCGCCAAAGACATCATCGCGATGCTAAGGGCCGAGATGGATAAAGCCGGCGCGCAGCTTTGGCTGCAAACAGATGTCGGTGATATCCACCATGACGGAAGCGCGTTTACCGTCAAGCTTACACGTGAAGGACATCAGCGGACAATCACAGCACGCAATCTGGTAGTGGCGTGCGGCGGTAAATCCATTCCGAAAATGGGTGCAACCGGGCTGGGCTATCAAATCGCCGCGCAGTTTGGCCTGCCCATCATTTCGCCGCGCCCCGGCCTTGTGCCGCTGACCTTCTCTGACGACAGGTTCAAATCACTCGCAGGGGTCGCAGCACCGGCACGGGTGTCGGCAGGCGATACCAGCTTTGACGAAGCGATCCTTTTTACCCACCGGGGTCTGTCCGGGCCTGCCATCCTGCAAGCATCGTCTTACTGGCAAGAAGGCGAGAAAATCAGCGTCAACCTTGTCCCGACGGGTGATCTGCTGCCCAAGTTGCAAAGCCACCGCCAAAGCGACGGGCGCAAAGCCTTGACGACAATCCTGTCGCAGCACCTCCCCGGTCGTCTGGTTGAACACCTCAGCGCGGATCTGGCACTGGATCGCAACATCGCAGATCAAAGCGACGCGAAATTGAACCAACTTTGCGAAAGCCTGTCCGACTGGACACTGACTCCCGCTGGATCGGAAGGGTATCGCACGGCAGAAGTCACGCTTGGCGGGGTCGATACCGACGCACTGTCATCGAAAACCATGGGTGCGAAGGCGGTGCCTGGGCTATATTTTATCGGCGAATGTGTGGATGTGACCGGGTGGCTTGGCGGCTATAACTTTCAGTGGGCCTGGTCGTCAGGCTGGGCTGCGGGACACGCCATTGCAGGAAGGTAAGGTGGATCATGGTCCACCTTACCGTAACAACGCGTTCACCTGCCTGATGAAGTCATCGCCTCGCGCCTCAAAGCTATCGTACTGATCAAACGAAGCGGCCGCCGGGGCCAATAAAACCACTTCGCCGGGTCGCGCATCGGCTGCCGCTTGCGCCACGGCCACGTCCATCGTGCCACACACCTCGGCCTCGGCCCCCACCAACTGGCGCGCAAAGTCCGTCGCTTCGCGCCCGATCACATATGCCTTGGCAACATGGCCCAAGTGCGGCAACAGCCCATCCAACCCGCCCTCTTTCTGCAAGCCGCCACAAATCCAACGGATCTTGGCAAACGCCTGCAACGCCTTCGCGGCACTGTCCACGTTCGTCGCTTTGCTGTCGTTGACAAAGGTGACGCCATCTTTGTCGCCAACCACCTGACTGCGGTGCGGCAAGCCGGGATAGCTTTGCATCGCGGCCTCGATCCCCCTGGGGCCAAGGCCCAACGTCCGACAAGCGGCATATGCAGCGCAGGCATTCTGGTGATTATGTGCACCCGGTAGCCCGGCAATGGCACGCAGATCAATCGACCCGACCTGCCGCCCTTTGCGATGCTCTGACAAGAAACCCTTGCGCGCGAAAACGGTCCAGCCCTGACCGGACAGTTTCTGCCCGGATGAGATGCGGATCACCCGGTCGTCGCCCGGCCCCTCAATCAGTTGATTGGCAAGATAGCGCCCCTCTGCCTCGTCCACCCCGATCACCGCCTTGTCCGGACCACCTTCCGCGAACAATCTGCGTTTCGCAGCAAAGTACCCGCCCAGCCCCGCATGGCGATCAAGGTGATCTGGACTGAGATTGGTGAACACGGCCACATCAGGTGTCATGCTGCGCGCCAGATCGGTTTGATAGGACGACAGTTCAAGCACGACGACTTCCCCATCATGCGGGGGTTCGATATCCAACACGCCACGTCCGATGTTACCGGCCAATTGGGCTGGGCGACCGTTTTCGACCAGAATATGATGGATCAAGGCCGCAGTCGTCGATTTGCCATTTGACCCCGTCACCGCGATCACCCGCGGCGTGGTGTCGAAACCATCCCAATCAGACGTTGCAAAAGACCGAAAGAACAGCCCGATGTCATTGTCCACCGGCACGTCCGCAGCCCAAGCTGCCGCAATGACCGGATTTGGCGAAGGGTATAGGTGGGGAATGCCCGGGCTGACGACCAAACAGGCGACGTCTTCGAACGCACCGGGCCTGGTCAAGTCACGCAGATCCAGCCCGTCGTCCTCAGCGCCGGTGCGCGCCACGGCGCTGTCATCCCAAACCACAGGGCGCGCGCCGCCCGCTTGCAAAGCGATTGCTGCGGCACGGCCAGATCGGCCAAGGCCCAAGACAGCGACGGTGCGTCCAACGTATCCCTGAACAGGTATCATTACCTTACCTTAAGCGTGGCCAGTCCGATCATCGCAAGGATCAACGAGATGATCC
>CBDTVH010000195.1:0-5152 GCA_965363665.1 uncultured Yoonia sp.
GTGACAGCACGCGGGTGACGTTCCGCGCGCCAGAGGAATTGGCGCGGTTCATTGCTCCCAAAGGGTCTGTGGCTTTGAACGGCACCTCGCTGACCGTGAATGAGGTGGATGGCGTGGATTTCGGTATCAATTTTATCCCGCACACCAAGATTGCAACAACCTGGGGCGATACGGCGGTCGGCGAGCGCATCAATCTGGAGATCGACACGATGGCGCGCTATGTGGCACGGCTGCGCGATTATGGCTGAGGCGATGGTGGCCGGGATCGGACATAACTCGGGCCGGGTCGATGCGCCGGGCAAAAGCTGGCGCAGGTACGTCTGGACCAAGGCGCGCAAGGATTTGATGCCAACGCTGCCGCTTGAAGTGGTGCGCTTGCGCGTCCGCCGGGCTGCTGAGCTGGGTTTGCCTTACAAGACCTACGCCGGCATCCGCGCCAGCAGCGGACATGACCTGATCGGGTTCTTGTTTTCCAACAATGCTTTGCAGGTGCTGCGCGAAGGGCAGGCCATGCCACACGATCGTGCGGCAAAGATCGCCGGGCTGGTGGCGACGACAAACACCGGCATCGCGCACAAGCCGGTGACGCCGACACATCTTGGTGGTCTGCCAGGTTTGAGCGGCGCTTTTGCTGCACCGCCCTTCAGCGCCAGCTGGGCCGATATGCGCGACCAGATGCGCGCAATCATCACTGCGCATGGACAACCTGCCGATCGATTTGTCATTGTCGGCGACACCGCCTTTGAACGTGAATGGGCCGAAGCAGCACGCACGGCGGGCTATTTGCGGGCGGATCAGTTTTTTTGTGGGTCAGGTGGATCATGATCCACCTTACGTCATTGCACCCTTAGTTACTTTCCAAAGCCCCCGCGCTGGGCTATCTGCCTTGGCAACACGCCTGCGGAGAATTCTATGAATAGTGCATTTGAAACGCCCGGTCCGGTTGAACTTGATTGGTCAGACGCCATCAGCAACATCGAGGACATCATCGAGGACGCCCGTAACGGCCGCATGTTCATCCTGGTCGATCACGAGGATCGCGAGAATGAAGGCGATCTGGTGATCCCCGCACAGATGGCGACACCCGATGCGATCAACTTTATGGCCAAGCATGGGCGTGGATTGATTTGCCTGACATTGCCGGGAGAGCGGATTGACGCGCTGGGTCTGCCCTTGATGGCGTCCCACAACTCATCCCGGCACGAAACAGCGTTTACAGTCAGCATCGAGGCCCGCGAAGGCGTCAGCACAGGTATTTCGGCCCATGACCGTGCACGCACCGTGGCAACGGCGATTGATGCCTCCAAAGGGGCCGCCGATATCGCGACCCCCGGTCATGTTTTTCCATTGCGCGCCCGCGATGGCGGTGTGCTGGTTCGCGCTGGCCATACCGAGGCCGCTGTTGATATCTCGCGTCTTGCTGGCCTGAACCCATCGGGCGTGATCTGCGAGATCATGAAGGAAGATGGCGAAATGGCACGCTTGCCGGACCTCATCGCATTTGCCCAGCTTCATAACCTCAAGATCGGCACGATCAGCGACCTGATCGCCTACAGGCGCCGTCACGACAATTTGGTGCGGGTCCGCGAGACCAGCATGATTCAGTCCGAATTTGGTGGTGAATGGGAGCTGCGTATCTATACCGACGAAACACAAGGCGCCGAACACATTGCGCTGATCAAAGGTGATATCACCACGCCCGAGCCCGTCTTGGTCCGGATGCACGCGATGGACCCGATGATGGATGTGGTGGGCGTTGGCCCAAAAGGTCGACGCAATGAATTCGGTGATGCAATGACGTTGATAGCACAAGAGGGTCGCGGTGCGCTTGTCCTGCTGCGAGATGTGCATATGAAGCTTGACGTCGGTGAAGAGGTTTCACCTCAAACGCTGCGCCAATACGGGTTGGGTGCGCAAATCCTCAGCTCGCTTGGCCTGCACGAAATCGAATTGCTGACGAATTCACCAAAGCCCAAGGTCGTGGGGCTTGATGCGTACGGGCTGGAAATCGTCGGGACCCGCAAAATCTCGGAGATCGGATAATGGCCGGACCGTCCCACTACATCATGCCACTGCCGGAATTCGACAAGCCGGTGAAAATGCTGATCGTGGCGTCGCCCTATTATAAGGACATCTCCGACAACCAAATCTCCGGAGCCACGGCCGAGATTGAAAAAGCCGGAGCCACTTTCGAAATCGTCGAGGTCCCCGGCGCGCTGGAAATCCCCACGGCGATCGGCATTGCCGAACGCATGACCAACTTTGATGGTTACGTGGCCCTCGGCTGCGTCATCCGCGGTGAGACGACGCATTATGATACGGTCTGCAATGACAGCAGCCGCGCGATCCAGTTGCTTGGGTTGCAAGGACTGTGCATCGGCAACGGAATCCTGACCGTGGAAAACCGCGCGCAGGCCGAAGTCCGCGCTGATCCTGCGGAAATGAACAAAGGCGGCGGGGCAGCCGCTGCGGCCTTGCACCTGATCGCTCTCGCCCGTAAGTGGGGCAAGGCCGAGAAAGCGGTGGGGTTCACCCGCGACATTCTGATGGCCGGTGATACGGATAACAAGACCACCACATGACCCTTTCGAACAATCAAAAGCGCAAGATGAAATCCGCCGCCCGGCTGTATGCCGTGCAGGCGCTGTTTCAGATGGAGGCCTCTGGTCAGACCGTCGATCAGGTCACGCGCGAGTTTGAAGATCATCGTTTGGGTGCGGTCTATGACGAAGGCGAGATGACGGAAGGCGATGTGGATACATTCCGCGCGTTAATGGAAAAGGCAGTCGATGATCAGGCCGCTATTGACCAGATGACCGATCGCGCGCTGGTGGCGAAATGGCCGATTGCCCGGATCGACCCGACCTGGCGGGCGCTGTTCCGCGCGGCAGGGGCAGAGATGACACTCAAACAGACGCCGCCGAAGGTCGTCATCAGCGAATTTGTGGGCGTGGCCGAAGCATTTTCAGCCGATGGAAAAGAGCCCAAGTTTGTCAACGCAGTGCTGGACCACATGGCGCGCGAAGCCCATCCAGAGGCGTTTTCCCGCTAGGTGGCATTTGCAAATCTTTGCGATCGGACTACTTTTAGTTCATGAGCGGAGCAATGAACCAAAAACCCGAACCAGATCTGATGCGCCTGTATCTGCGCCATTGCGCGATCGGTTTCGCGTTGTCTGCCGTTTTTGTGGCGCTTATTCTGGGGTTTGATGTGGTTGGCCTGCGTGGCCTTGTCATGGGCTCTGACGTGGGTTGGCTGGCGGTGCTGCTGTTGTGGTTCTTCAATGGCACAGTGTTCGGCAGTGTGCAGTTTGCCATTATGGTCATGTCGCAGGCCGATGACGATGATGAGGGACCAAGGCGGGGCATGATGATCCCTGTGCGCGTGCCTGCCGAGGCGCGAACAGACCGCAGGCTTTCTTAGCCTACATAATTCTTGCCTTCGGAGTGCCGTTTCGAGTGCTTCAGAGCAATATCATCCGTCAAAATAAACCGAAGTTATACGCTTTTATGCCTTTCGTTTGATGACAAAGGCGGTTGATCGCGGCCATCTTTCTTACACGGCAGGCGCGAAATCGCTGTCGTGTTCTTACTATTTGGGACCTTGGCAGGCTGATGACACGGCAGAAACCTATCGACGCAGAACGCCCCAAGCAGAGGGCGCAAAAAAATCGACGTCAAAAAGCGGCAGAAACCCTGATGCCACGCGAAGTGGCGCCATTTCCACGGCGCGTGGGCTGCAATGATGATCACTCCACCGTGGCCAATGGATCACTGGCGCGATTTCATAATGTCATCGGCATCCGTTGGTGGGCTTGGCGATCAAAGTGACGGGGACCGCGGCAACCGTAGAGGTAGCTAATCCTGAGGACCTGTATGTACAGGTGGGCGCCAGGTAATCAGACCAGGGTCAGAACAGAGCCAGCCCCCTAGGATTTGCGTAAGGCCGCTGGATTTGTACCTGTAGTATACGAGAAGCGCAGAGCCCGTCTTCTAACAGGTAGGTGGATGCGGGAGGCAGGGCAAGTCCCTTGCACAGTTTATTCTTCGATGTCACCGCGTATCAGCCAACCTTTGGCTCCAACCATTTCGGGTGGGGCGTAACCCAGCAGAAGGCGTTCAGCGATCCCGACAAAAACGAGGGCCATTGATACTTCAAAAAATGAGACATTCGTTAACAGAGACATTTGCAGCGTTCCTTGTTGATTGCCTTCAAGTCTAGGTAACGAAGGGGTCCAAAACGTGACCATCCTTGGGCTTTTGGGGTCGTAACATGACGTCACAGGTCCCGTTTATGTCACAAAGGTGGCTGGTTTAGATGAACCGATTGTGGCGGAAATTCCTTAAGTATATGATAAGAAGTGATAAAATGTGGGCATGGTTATCAATCAAGGATGGTTTCTGTTCATTGTTTCTGCGACGCTGCCCAGCAATGAGTCACATCACGTGGCATGCAACGAGTCGCGCATCCGCCCAAGATGATCATCCCAGCCCTTATCCAGCGCCAATGTCAGATCAAACGCGGCCTCGCCCTCAGGCAAGCCTTCGTGGACCAACGACAGGCGCGTTCCACCTGCCACACGCTCAAGCGTCCATGAGACCGTGCTGATCGCATCGCCCATAGGCCCGATCGTGAACGTATAGGACAGATGGTCGTGCGGCGTTGCCGATATGACCTTGCCCCACATCAGCTTGTTGCCACTTTCGGTGCCGAACATTTCGTAGTCTTCTCCTTCGGTAAGGGCCTTGGTCGGTTTGTGAAACCAAAGCGCGAGCTTGTCCGGGTCCGTCAGATAAGCCCAGACATCCGCTTTGCTGGCCTTGAGATAGATCTGTTTCCTAAGGGTCATTTCGTGTCCTTTTCAATTGCAGATTTAAGGGCGCTCAGACGGTCATCCCAGAAGGCATCAAAGAATGTCAGCCAATCACGCAGGGGCGCCATACCGGTGGGGTTCAGTGAATTGATGCGTTCGCGCCCCCGCGCTCGGACGGTTATCAGGCCACCATCCGAGAGGACGGTCAGGTGCTTTTTCACAGCCGCGCGCGTCATGTCGAAATTGTTGGCGACCTCTGCGATAGTCATGTCCTTGTCACGCAGCATCAACAGAATGTCGCGGCGGGTTGGATCGGCGAGTGCGCGGAATGTCGGTTGT
>CBDTVH010000196.1:0-5135 GCA_965363665.1 uncultured Yoonia sp.
GTCTGGCGATTGGGGCCTTCGTCGGGTTGCACGTGGATCGGGGCTTGGGTTGGGACCTGTTCGGCTGGCTGTCGATCCACGGCGTGACCGAGTTATCGGCGATCTGCATTGCCTGTGGGGGCGGGATACAACTGGGTGCCGCGGTGCTGTTTCCGGGCCAGCATACCCGGTCCGAGGCGTTGCGGATCGCAGGGCGCGATGCGGCGAAACTCGCGATTATTGCGGCCCTCATGCTGATTGCCGCAGCCCTCATCGAAGGGTTTGGGCGGCAGTTGATACAAGACCGCAATGCTAGGCTGATCATCGGTTGGACCATCGGTGTCCTATGGCTGATGTGGTTTGTTCGCGGCGGGAGGGCGCAATCATGAGATTACGCCGCAAAGATAAAGCCCCAGCACCAGACCCCAATATTTTGCTGCCCCCAGAAGGTGTGCCGCTGCACCTGGCGGTGGCTGGTATGGGCGCGCGGTTTGGGGCGCAGATCACCGACATCCTGATCACGGTGATCGGTGCCATCGCGTTGGTAATCCTGCTTGCCGTGATGGATCTGACGTCACCACAAACACTTTGGGCGATTTCGGCGTTGCTCTTTTTTATCATCCGCATCCCTTATTACGTGCTGACCGAACTGGCCTGGAACGGGCAGACCATCGGCAAACGGATGATGAAGATCAAAGTCGTCTCCCGCGACGGTTTGTCCCTCAGCGCGCATTCCCTTGTCGTGCGCAACCTGATGAAAGAGGCCGAGATTTTCCTGCCCGGCACACTTTTGCTGACACTTGACGCAGCATCGCTGGTGTCATCCCTGATTGCGCTCGGCTGGATCATCGCAACATTGACGGTGCCACTGATGAACAAACGACGGCAGCGTTTGGGCGATATGATCGCGGGTACTTATGTGATCGACCTGCCCACACCGATCCTGTTGAAGGATCTGGCGCAATCGGTTCCAAAACCGGTCAAGGACAGGTTCGTGTTCCTGTCGCATCAGTTGGACCACTACGGCACATTGGAGCTGCAAACGCTGGAGGACTTGCTGCGCGCTCAGGAAAACCGGCCAAGCATGCAGACCGATACCAAGAACCGCGACACGCTGGATTCAGTCATCGACAAAATCCGAAACAAGATCGGGTACGCCGACAAAGTGGTTGCCGCAGATCGCATCGCTTTTCTAAGGGCCTTCTATAACGCCCAGCGCGCGCATCTGGAACAGAAGCAGCTTTTTGGAGAGCGGCGGCAGGACAAGTTCCATGCTGATCGCGCTGCCGAAGAATGATGCAAATTTGCTGCATCTGCGCTTCGCGCCGGGGCGTGTCATAATCCTGCCTAACAATAGTATAAAAACAGCGGCAAATTCACGCTATGGCCGCAGATTAATCTGCATACCAAAACAACACCATTATCGTTAGGACCTATTTCATGACCAGCACACCCACGATCGCCCCCAAGGTATCACTTGGCGTTGGAGGTATCGTCTCTAGCAGTTTTTCGATCCTGTTTCGCAATCTGATTGCGGTGATGATCGTGGCATTCATCCCTTCATTGATTGGCCTGTTGGTATCCGTCGCCATGAACGGCGTGGGTCTGACGCTCGGCGTTGACACCGGAGAGCCATTGGCCATCGGTTCGCCCGCAATGATGGTTGTCGGTGTTATCCTTCAATTCGCCATTCAGGGCCTGACCATCGCGCTCTTGGTGCAGTTGGCCTACGACGCCAAGCTTGGCAATCCTATTACGCCGGTCGCCTATATCTCGCCTGCGATCAAGGCGATTGTGCCGATCATGGTCCTGTCGCTTGTGATCGGTATCCTGGCCGGTATCGGTTTCGTCCTGCTGATCATTCCAGGCCTCTATATTTATGCGGTTTTCTGCGTGACGACGCCCGCCATCATGATCGAGCGTGCAGGCTTTAGCGGTATGAGCCGTTCAGCCGCGCTGACAAAGGATTATCGCTGGCCCGTCGTCGGCGCCCTGATCCTGCTGGGTATCTGCACCATCGGCTTGGGTATTGTCACCACATTCCTTGTCTCGGCCATCGTTCCGATCATTGGTCTCAACGCTGCTGGTTTTGGCATTGGTATCCTGCTGTTCGCGCTTGTGAACGGACTGACCTACGGCCTGTCCGGCATCGGTGCCGCGCTGATCTATGCCCGCCTGCGCGATATCAAGGAAGGCGTCAGCGTCGATAAACTGGCCGCTGTCTTCGACTAATCGGGTCATTGGATCAGAGCAATAACATGCCCCATTGCCGTGACCGGCAGTGGGGCTTTTTCATGCGTCGCTAAACAAAGCGCAGCCGGTGCTTTTCAAGAACGTCCAGGATAATCGCTTTGGCGTGACGTCGGTGGTTCCGATGCAAGTCACGCGCCAATGCTGCATCGCCATCCTTGATCGCCTCAAATACCTGTCGATGATCGTTGTTCGACTTGGTGGGCAGCGGCCTAAGCGCAAGCGTGATCGTGCGCGCACGGCGAACCTGATCGCTCATCATGTCGACAATCGCTTTTACCCGGCGATTGCCCCCCAGCCGGACCAGTTCCTTGTGAAACCGCTCATCCGCGTCTGCCCATGCATCCAGATCACCCGCTGCAATCGCCTGGTCCATGTCATCAATCGCTGCCTTCAGGATCGCCAATTCTGCGGTTGCATGACCGGCACGGGCCGCGCTTTCGGCGGCCAGGCTTTCAAGCGCGGTCAGCACATCGTAAATATCGGCCATATCTTCGTATGAGATTGGTCGAATTCGCACCCCCTTCCTGGGTTGCAGTTCCAACAGTCCCTGACTCTGAAGGATCAAAAGCGCCTCGCGGATCGGGGTGCGCGACATATTCAGACGCGCGGCAAGTTCGGTTTCCAGGTGATTGGACCCGGCAGCCAGATCACCTGCAAAGATCAACTCGCGCAGCTTTTGCAGCGCGCGCTCGGTGTTCGAGGGTGGTTTACCGGTCACAAGCGCCCCTTCAGCATTTGCTTTTTGCCGCTTGCTGCGGACGCGTAAATCGCCTGTTCTATGCCTACAACGGTCAGATAATCCTCGGCACTGTTTTCCAAAGTGCCACCGTCAAGCACACCGTGGACGACATGAGTTTGCAGCGCGTGAACGCAATCACCGCCGAACCCGTCCCATGCGTCGGCGGCCAGCAGCGTTGTTTCCTTTGCACTGCCAAATGACCGCAAAGTGACAGACCCGTCGCCAAGCAACCGGATCGTGCCTTGCGTGCCTTCAACCAAAGCTTCCCCCATCGTGCGCCGCAAGTTGTCTGCCGGATGATCAAGATGCCGGTTTCCGTCAAAAAGGGACCGCGCGCCATTGGCATGGTCAAACAGGATATAGCCTGCATCTTCCCCTTTGATTTTGGGGTTGAGCTTGCGCAAGTCAGCATAGACCGCCGTTGGGTTGCCCAGCAGATACCGAAACGTATCAACCCAATGCACCGCCGTTTCATGCACCAGAAAGCGGGGCATGGTCTGGAAATAGGGTTGGCGATCAAGATAGGCGTCAGGACCTTGGCCATCGCCGGGGCGGAAACGGAATGTCACCTGATGCACATCACCGACTGCGCCGTCATCAATGGCTGCCTTCATCGTGCGATACCACGGCTGGAATCGGAAATTCTCGTGGACGACGATCGTTGCACCGACCGCTTGCGCTTCCAAGGCGACGGCCTGCCCTTCGGATAGATCGCGGCAGAACGGTTTCTGGCAAATGATCCATTTCACCCCGGCAGCTAGCGCGGTGCGTATCGCATCGGCGTGTGCGTCAGGGGGCAGGATGATATCAAGCAGATCGGGGGTCTGATCATTCAGCATCGCATTCAAACTGGAAAACGCAGGCAGACCAGTGGCGCGCGCCTTTTCAATGTCTTGATCACAAGACCCGACAAGCACGACACGAGGCATGCGGGCCCAGCTGCCGTAGTGGAACTGGGCGAAGTACCCCGCGCCAACGCAGGCCACGCGAAGGGTCGTATCCGTCATCATTTCACGAAAACTGCGTCCAAAACCGCATTGGCCGCGTCCTCGGTTCCCGCTGAACCACCCAGATCGCGCGTCAGCGTATGACCATCCGCAACCACATCGTCGACGGCTTGTCGCAGGCGGGTGCCATCGGTAAGCATGGTTTCGTTGGCATGCTTCACCCCCAGCCAATCCAGCATCATCGCCGCTGAAAGGATCATGGCGAACGGGTTGGCGACACCTTGGCCCGCAATATCAGGCGCTGATCCATGACAGGGCTGGAAAACCGCGTGCTCAAGTCCGATGTCCGCCGAGGGCGCAAGGCCAAGGCCACCCATCAACCCAGCCCCAAGATCGGACAGGATGTCGCCGAACATGTTTTCAGTGACCAGAACGTCGAAATCCCATGGCTTTTGCACCATCCAAAGGGCAGTTGCATCGACATAGGCATGATCAGCTATGATCTCAGGATGGTTGGCGGCCTCGGCATCGAAAATTCCACGGAAGAAGGCGAAGGCGCGAAAGACATTCGCTTTGTCCACGCAGGTGACTTTGCCGACACCGCGCCCAACTGCCTTGCGCGTCTTGGCAAGATCGAAGGCAAAGCGAAACAGCTTTTCCGAGATGTCGCGGGTAATCAGCAGCGTTTCCCGCGCCTCATCCTTGGTCACTTCACCACGCCCCTGGGTGTGGAAAAGCCCTTCAGTGCTTTCCCGGATCAACACGAAATCAATCTCACGGCCTTGCGGCAGTTTCAGCGGAGTATTCTGCCCGTTGCGTACCGTCACCGGACGGACCCCTGCGAACAACGTCAGTGCCTTTCGCAGGTCAATCTGCGGCGAAATTTCGGTACCGTCGGGGTACCGCACATCAGGCAAACCCATCGCAGACAACAAAATGGCGTCTGACGACCGTGCGACTTGCATGGACGTATCGGGCAGCGATTGACCGGTTTTGGCGTAATGGGCCGCCCCTGCGGGGGCATCAATGAAGGTCAGGTCATAGGCATCAGTCGCGTCTGCAATCTGACGCAGTATCTTTACCGTCGGCGCCATGATTTCAGGGCCGATGCCATCACCACTGAAGACTGCAATATCGAATGTGTCGGTCATCGGGGCCCTGCGTGCGCTGCTCTTCACTTGGAAAACGGCTCAAATCAATCGAATCGTTGACAATGC
>CBDTVH010000197.1:0-5130 GCA_965363665.1 uncultured Yoonia sp.
TGTCGGAAATGACCTCAAACGCGCGGCGGATCATGGTGGTTCGCAGGACTTCGCCAAACGTGCCGATATGCGGCAGACCTGACGGACCGTAGCCGGTTTCGAACAAGACATAGCCTTTGTCAGGCGTCTTGTTTTCATACCGTTTCAGCAATGCGCGCGCCTCTTCAAAGGGCCAGGCCTTCGACGTCATTCCTGCTTCGCGCATACTGCTCATTGGTCATCTCGCATTATTCGGCGGCGTCATTATGATCGCCACAACGCGCACTCCCTATTGCGAGACAGGCAAGGCGTCAATAAATGTGGATCAGAACCAAAGGAATTGATGATGCTCGAAGACGCCCCCATGACCGCACAAGACGCGCTTGCCGCCCTGATGATCGCGGTCTCCGCGTCGGATGAGCATATCCGGACCGCTGAGCTTGTGAAAATGAGTAACGCAATCAATAACCTGCCTGTGTTTGACGGATATGATGCCGAACGGCTGCCGCGCATGTCGAAAATGGTATTTGAATTGTTCGAACAGGAAGACGGGCTTGAGGCGCTGTTCGGTCTGATCCGCGATGCCTTGCCAGAGCGCCTTTATGAGACGGCTTATGCGCTGTCGTGCGATGTCGCCGCCGCTGATGGCCGTGTGGTCGGGCCAGAAGTGCGCATGCTGGAAGAGATTCGCGAAGAGCTGAACCTTGACCGCCTGCACGCCGCCGCGATCGAACGTGGATCGCGCGCGCGGCACATGACGCTTTGATCAGGCCAATCTGAACGCCAGGTGATGCAGGATATCCTGCTGCAAGCGGCGCGCCCGCCGGTTCCATCCGCGCGCACCCGGCGGGCTTTCCGCGCCGGTCAGTTTGCCAGCTTCTCGCGCGTCCAGATCAGCCGCAAAGAACGCAAAGGCCAGATCGCGGCCACTTTTGGTGCGCACGTAGCCTGCTAGCGATGAAACGAAGTTCAATGTGCCAGTCTTGGCCCTCACCGATACCTGAGGATCATCGATCACCTGATCATCGTCACCGACCAAGCGAATGTCACGCAGGATCGGCTGTAAGGTCGGCATGACATCAGGTGCGCCCAGCAAACGCACCATATCGTGCGGGGAAACCCGTGATTGATCCCCCAAGCCGGAATGATCCACGAAGAAAGGCGCGATCCCACCTGCGCGCGCATTGGCCCATCGTGCCATACCAAGTGCCGATGTCCGCAAACCGCGTGGCGCACCCGCGCGCGCCGCGGTTGCGGTCATGCCTGCCGCCTCGGCCGTCAAGTTGGTGGAAAACCGCAACATGCCGCGCATCATTTCGCGCAACGGTGCGCTTTCGAATGTGACCAAAGGCGTGCCAGACGGCGCATCTGATGTTTCTTTCGGTGCCTTCAACACGATCCCATTGCTGCGGGCGAAAGTGGCAAAGACCTCGCCCGCATAAAGGGCCGGGTGGCGGACAGGCAACCAACGCGACCCTTCTTCGTTCAGTGCGGACCCTGCCACCGTCCACTGGTCCACATCACCAGCGTCACGATAGGTGAAGACAGGCGAAGCGCGGTCAACCACCCTGATCCGCGCGGTCGTCACCGCCGGGCGATAGTTTTGGCTGCGGGCATCCATCGCAGTGACATAATCCTCGCCCTCCAACTTCCATTCAAAGTGGACCCGATTGAAGTTGAGGTTCAAACCCGTGATGGTCGGGTTATAGCCAAGATAGTCGAATTGGGTGTCGTCAATCTCATCCTGGTTCATCAGGGCATTGTCCCAGACAAGGAAATCGCCCCGCACCTCGCGCAGTCCGGTTGCTTTCAATCGCAGGGCAAGTTCCGCAACCTGATCAGTCACAAGGTTCGGATCACCCCCGCCAGCCAAAATCAAATTGCCATCTAAAATCCCATTCTCTAATTCGCCATCCGCATATATGCGCGTTTCGAACGCATGTTCCCCACCCAGCGCCTCAATCGCATAAAGCGCGGTAAACGCTTTGGTCACGCTGGCAGGGGGCTGTGCTATGCCGCCATCGACATCCTCCAGCACCTCCCCTGTTTTCAGGTCCGCCACGACAACGCCGAAATCCCCCGAAAACCCCTTGGTCGCCACCATCTTGGCAATCGCATCTTTCGCGGGAACGCGCGCAATCGGACGTGGCGACGTCAAAGGTGCCTCTGCCAATACAGTTGTGGCAAGCGTTGACGCGGCCCCGGCCAATATTGCGCGACGTGACAACCGCATCACCATTCACCCCGCTTGCGAATAGCGCTGGAGGAATGGTCCGACATCGGCAGGTTGATAAACGTCCAGGCCGGTGCGTTCGCCCGCCCCAGCATATGCGCCGCCCGCCCCGGAAGACGCGCCTGCGCATAGACCTTGGCGGCCTTGGACATGCGCGCGGAAATCCGATCACCGGGGCGCGCAAGCACACCGACCGGCACCGTGTCCATGATCCAGCGCCAATCCTGCCAGCGATGGAACTGCGCCAGATTGTCAGCGCCCATCAACCACACGAAACGCACCCCCGGATACCGCCTGCGAAGGGCAACCAGCGTTTGCGCTGTATAGCGCGTGCCAATCCGCGCTTCGATATCCGTAACCGTGACGCGCGGATGCTGCATGATGGCGCGTGCGGCTTGCATACGGTTCTCCAACGGGGCGGGGCCTTTGTCCTTTAACGGATTGCCCGGGGACACCAGCCACCACAGACGATCCAGCCCAAAGCGTTTCAACGCCGCCTTCGAGATATGAACATGACCTGCATGAGGCGGATCAAACGACCCGCCCAATAAGCCAACCACCTGACCGGGTCTTGCAACAGGAAAAGCAGCCCTCATGAATGGAAATCCTTGCGGCAATGGATCGTGGAAGGCGGCATCAGCACTCTGGGATCATAGGTTCGTCTCACTTGAAGCGTAGTAGCCATTTCAAAACCAAGAGTGTCAATGCGCGGGACGTCATTTGGCCCTCAATCTATATCGCGTTGCCGTCAACTGTTCCGACACCGCGCTGGTCTTGCTGTCGATAAATCCCAGGCCACGCATGTGCGCGCGTATCATCGCATCACCGACAACGGCCGTCTTGCCTTTGCGATGAACCATCCAGATGTGCCTGTCGGGATTGGCACGCGCCAAGTCAGAGGCCGCTTGCAGATCAGCGGCGTCAAGGATGATTGCAACAAAAATGGCCGCCACCTGCATCTCTGACACGGTTGCACCTTTCAGAGTCTGTTCCAACGGGCCATCGGTCAGCGTCCCAAGAACAAAAGCGGGGGTCTCCTCCGAGACACCAAGCTTTTCTGCCAATGTCGGGGGCTTTTTCAAAAGTGCCTTCTGCCAACGCGCAGCCTCAGTGGCACCAAATTCCATGATCAGTTCAGGTCCCTCGGTGGCGATGCGCAGGCCCTCTTTCACCAGCGTCACCTCCTTGATCTGTGCGCGCGGAATATCGGCGCGTATCTCGCCGCGCAACTGCAAGGACGCGGCATCCAGATGCAGCTTGGCTTCGGCTACATTCCCTTTCCAGTGACAGACAGCAACGGCTTCACGACCCATGACACCCTCCCTTGCCGGGACATCTTTCCATCATATCACATGCGTGCCAAAGTTCAGACATGACAGATTTGACAACGCGCAGCGGCGCCCCGCTTTCCAGGCTGACCTTCGGCACGATGCAATTCGGCGGCAAGGCCGATCAGGCCGAAAGTGCCGCCATGTTTCATGCCGCTTTCGATGGTGGCATCAACCATTTCGACACCGCATATATTTATACCGACGGTGCATCGGAAACCATCCTTGGACCGCTGATCAAGTCTGCGCGCGACGATATCTATCTGGCGACGAAGGCGGGCTATACCAACGGTGCGACGCGCGCGATGATCCTTGAACACTTTGACATCTCGCGCAAGCGGATGAACGAAGACGCCGTTGATCTGCTTTACATGCACCGGTTTGACGACGACACACCGCTTGAGGAAACGTTCAGCACGCTGGCAGACCTGCAATCACAAGGGCTGATCCGGCATATCGGCGTGTCCAACTATGCAGCCTGGCAAGTGATGAAGGCGCAGGCGGTCGCCCAGTCACTTGGCACCAGGATCGACGTCGTTCAACCGATGTACAGCCTTGTAAAGCGTCAAAGCGAAGTCGAAATCTTTCCAATGGCCGCGGATCAAGATATGACGGTGGTCCCCTACTCGCCTTTGGGCGGCGGTCTTCTAACAGGCAAATATGCCCAAGGCGAAACAGGCCGACTGACAGAAGACGCACGCTATCAGGCGCGCTATGATCAGGCATGGATGCACGAAACGGCACGGAAACTGGCGGAACTGGGTGCAAGCCTGGGTGTGGCACCCGCAACCCTTGCGGTGGCTTGGGCGGCTGGTCATGCGGTCAAACCCTTGCCGATCATCTCTGCACGTTCTGTGGAACAGTTGCAGCCATCGCTTGATGCGATCTCTTTTGAAATGAGCGCCGCACTCTATGACCAGATCAGCGCCCTCAGCATCGCGCCACCCCCCGCAACCGACAGGCTGGAGGAACAGTGATTGATTTCTTGATTATCGGCGGTGGCATCGCAGGCGTTTCCGCCGCAGCACGGTTGTCAGACCTTGGCAGTGTCATGCTGCTGGAAGGTGAAGACGCGCTGGCCTACCACGCCTCTGGCCGGTCAGCCGCGCTGTTTGAACAAAACTACGGCAAGCCGTCCACGATTGCGTTGAATAAGGCGAGCCATGCGTTTCACGAGGATGCAGGCGTGCTTGGCCCGCGCGGTCTGTTGCTGCTGGGCAGCAAAGCCACGGCCGAGGCGTTTGACGCCGATCAACGGCAGATGCACCTTGAAAGCATCACCCTGCAAGAAGCCAAAGATATGGTGCCAATCCTGAATGGACGGGCCGTGGATCGCGCGGCCTTTCACGCAGCGGCATGGGACATTGATACAGACAAGCTTGTGCAGACATTTGCCCGGATGGCACGTGCCAATGGCGCGACAATCAACACAAAAGCAAAGGTCGATGCGATAAGCCGGATCGACAAAGGATGGGCCGTCAGCACCGGAGCGACAGTAATTGAAGCGCGCACCCTTGTGAATGCAGCAGGTGCATGGGTCGACCAGATTGCCGAAATGGCGGGGATCCGGCCGCTTGGCTTCACACCACT
>CBDTVH010000198.1:0-5099 GCA_965363665.1 uncultured Yoonia sp.
GCCGCGGACGAAGCGGTTGATCAGGCAACCCAGGCTGCTGAAGACGCGGCTGCCGCCGCAGAGGAAGCGGTTGAAGGCGCAATTGATGACGTCACTGAATCCGTCGAAGGCGCTGTTGGCAATGCGCTTGATAGCCTGAACGGGACAACTGAAGAAGAAGTGACCGAATAAGGCAGCGTTTCACTTTCTTGTCACTTGAAAATCAAACGGCCGCGCCAGATCAGGCGCGGCCGTTTTCATTCGGCCGATCAGTCCAGAAATGCTTTTTCGACCACATAGTGCTGCGGATTGGAGTTCGCCCCTTCCACCAGCCCGTATTCCTCAAGCATGTCTTTCAGTTCAAGGTTAAAGGCCAGATTGCCACAGATCATCGCCCGGTCTGTCTCCGGCGACAACGGCGGGACCCCCAGATCGGCAAAAGCCGCGCCAGAGCGCATCAGATCGGTAATCCGCCCCATCTTGGGGCTCTGCTCGCGCGTCGTTGTGGGATAATACTTGATCTTTTTCCAAAAACCTTCGCCGATCACCTCATTGAGCAGTTCATCGGTTTTCAGGCTTTCAATCAAATCACGCCCGTAGGTCAGTTCGCCAACCTCGCGGCAGGTGTGGGTGATGATGATCTCGTTATAATCTTCGTAGG
The DNA here is from genome assembly GCA_965363665.1 of uncultured Yoonia sp. Classification (GTDB taxonomy): domain Bacteria; phylum Pseudomonadota; class Alphaproteobacteria; order Rhodobacterales; family Rhodobacteraceae; genus Yoonia. The sequence continues at coordinate 641 of CBDTVH010000198.1, forward strand.
TTTGCGGCTCGCGCAGCAAGGACGCGAAAGGCGCAAAGCCTGTGCCGGTGGCAAAGAACCAGATGCGTTTGCCGGGCAAGAGGGCGTCATGAACCAATGTGCCGACAGGCTTGGGGCGCAGGATCAACGCGTCACCCGGCTTGATATGTTGCAGCCTTGATGTCAGCGGACCGTCCTGCACCTTGATCGAATAGAACTCCAGCTCTTCATCCCACGACGGGGACGCGATGGAATAGGCGCGCAGAAGCGGCTTTTGCTTGCCGGTCTTTGGGTCGGGATCACCCATCAGGCCGATCATCACGAATTCGCCCGAACGAAACCGCAGCGATGCAGGCCGCGTCACGCGGAATGAGAACAAACGGTCGGTGTAGTGTTTCACCTCCGTTATGGTCTGCGCATCGGGCAGGGTGGGCACGGCTTTGGCGGTATCTAAGGTCACGGGTGTCGCTTCAGTCATATGTGTCATGGCAGCCTGATAAGGCCGCCCTCCGGTTTAGTCGTTGATCTATGTCAGGGAAAGGGGGTGCGGTCTAGTTCTGGCCGCGCAGCCGCGCCTGATAGTTGTGGTTTTGCCAATCTGCGCGGAATTGCCACTGGTCTTGGGGCTGGCGCGCGGCCAAAGCATCGTCGATTTCAACCTCGTCAAAGCCTGACCGGCGCGCCATCGCATACTGATCTGCAAGCACATGGCCCTTGGCGCGCAAACGCCCCTTGAAGCCCCCGCGCCGCAGGATCGCGGCCAAAGTGAACCCGCGCCCGTCCGCAGACGATGGAAAGTCGATGCGGATCATTGCGGCGTTGTTCAACCGGCCAAGTGCGTCAGGCGAGGTATCAGAGGGCAAGTCGATGCCATACCCACAATCGTTCGCCGCGACCTCATCGAGGCTGATAAAGCCATTGGCAAAATCATCAGCGGCAAAACCGCTGTCCGTTACTATCACGCTCATCGTTTCATCCTCGAAAGCTGTCGCTCCTGCTTCATCTTGGCCAAAAAACTCATTCAGCCGGTGCCACGGGCTGTGTCGCCTGCAGGGGCGCAAAATGAATGCCGCATTCTGTTTTTTTGCTGTTCCGCCAACGGCCTGCGCGCTGATCTTCATGATCGCTGACACGGGTAGTGCACGGCATGCACCCCACGGAGGGATAGCCTTTGGCGACCAGCGGATGGCGGGGCAGATTGTGTTTGCCGATATAGGCCTGCAAATCCTGCGCAGACCATTTGGCCAGCGGGTTCACCTTGATTTTGCGCCCGTCTTTTTCAAACAACGGCAGGTCAGCACGTTGACCGCCCTGAAACTGCTTGCGGCCAGTGATCCAACCATCGAAGTCTACCAGGGCCTGTGCCAGCGGCCGCGTCTTGCGCAGATCACAGCACGCATCTGTATCAGCTTGATGCAACAACCCGTCGACGTCCTCGGTCAGCAGGGCATTCCGGTCAGGGGAGATAATCCGCACATCTGTCAGGCCAAGCAAGTCCGCAACGTCGCGTTGATATGCGAGCGTTTCGGGAAACAGCATTTCTGTATCCAGAAAGATCACCGGTGTGGTTTTGTCGATTTCCGATACCATGTGCAGCAGCACAACGCTTTCGGCGCCAAATGATGACACCAAAGCGACCTTGCCAATCTGCACGTCACTCAGTGCATGGCGCAGCACGGTTTGCGGGTCGGATTTGCGGTGCAGGATATTGCGGCGCTCGGCCAGTTCTTTAAGCGGCATTGGCTTTGTCCTCGCTTGGGTAAAGGATGGCTTTGAACGGCTCCATCCCCATACGGCGGTAGGTTTGCAGAAATGTTTCATCCGCGTCGCGGCGCAGATCCAGATAACCTGTCACCAGACGTTCAATTGCAGGCACGATCTCGTCGGCACCAAAGCCGGGGCCTGCGCGTTCACCGATGGTGGTCGTTTCGGTTCCGTCACCGCCCAGCGTAATCTGGTAGTTTTCAACACCGGCACGGTCGAGCCCCAGAATGCCGATATGGCCGACATGGTGGTGTCCGCAGGCGTTGATGCAGCCAGAGATTTTGATTTTCAGCTGCCCGATCTCATGCTCAATCTTCAACTCGTCGAAGCGGGTCGCGATCTCTTGCGCAATCGGAATGGAACGCGCCGTTGCCAGCGCGCAGTAATCCATGCCGGGGCAGGCGATGATATCGGACGCCAGCCCAATGTTTGCGGTCGCAAGATCGGCTTCGCGCAGGGCAGCGTACACCTTGGCAAGGTCCGCTTTGTGGACGTGTGGCAGGATCACGTTCTGTTCGTGGCTGATGCGCAGTTCACCGTGGCCGTATTGCTCGGCCAGATCCGCCATGACGCGCATCTGGTCCGATGTCGCATCACCGGGCGTTTGCCCGTGCTTTTTGATGCTGATCGACACGATGGCATAGCCGTCGGCCTTGTGCGCAGCGAGGTTGGTATCAGTCCATGACCGGAACGCGGGATTGGCCAGTCGCGCCGCTTCATAGCCATCCGTTGACTTGCTGACATAAGCGGGTGGTGCGAAAGCGGCCTCAATCTCGGCCAGCAAAGCCTGGTCATGACCGCTGAACCCGGCACGGATCGCCGCGAAACGCTCTTCCACAAGCTCTTGGATTTTCTCCAACCCGTTCTCATGCACCGTGATTTTGATGCGTGCCTTGTATTTGTTGTCGCGGCGGCCCAGCAGGTTGTAGACGCTGACAATTGCCTCGCAATAAGGCAGCAGATCGGCCTTGGGCAGAAACGTCCGCAGCACCTTGCCCACCATTGGCGTGCGGCCAAGACCACCGCCGACGATCACTTCAAAACCGGGCTCACCTGCATCATTGCGCACCATGCGCAGGCCAATATCATGGGCTTTGGTCACGGCGCGGTCATGGGCGGCACCGGTCACGGCAATCTTGAACTTGCGCGGCAAGAACTGGAACTCCGGGTGGTCGGTCGACCATTGGCGCAGCAATTCGGCCACCGGGCGCGGGTCTTCGATTTCATCCGCAGCAGCCCCGGCGAAGTGATCCGCTGTTACGTTGCGGATGGTGTTGCCCGATGTCTGGATCGCATGCATCCCGACATCGGCCAAAGCCTCCAGCATATCCGGCACATCCTGCAACTTGGGCCAGTTGTACTGGATGTTCTGACGCGTGGTGAAATGGCCATAGCCCTTGTCCCAGCGGTCGGCGATATAGGCCAACTGGCGCATCTGGGTCGGGTTCAGCGTGCCATAGGGGACCGCCACGCGCAGCATGTAGGCGTGCAGTTGCAGATAAAGGCCGTTCATCAGGCGCAGCGGCTTGAATTCATCCTCGGTCAGTGAGCCGTCAATGCGGCGTTCTACCTGCCCGCGGAACTGGGCGACGCGCGTGCGGACGAAAGCTTCGTCGAAGTCGGTGTAGGTATACATGATCGTTTTCCTGTCGCAGTCCCGGGCTTGATCCGGGACCTCTGTTTCAAGGTTGTGTTTGAGGTCCCGGATCAGGTCCGGGACTGCGTTTCAGCCTGTTTGCCATGGTGGTAATTCGAAGGTCCCCGCGTGCGGAACGCCTCGCGGAAATGTGTGGGCTCCGGGCCATGCGCGCCCGCCGTGGCCTCTGCCAGATAAGCGCCCGCAATCTCGTTCACGCGGGCCTGTGCTTCGAGCAGGCGCAGGTCGGCGTGGGCCTCGCTGGTCATCAACTCGGCCTCATGGATATCACGGGTCCATGTGTCGGCTTCGGTCAACCAGACCGCATCGCCCTCCAACAACGCATTGGCGGTGACGACTTTTGGGGTAAAGCTCCGGGGCATTATGCAAACTCCTTGAGTTGGCGGGCATTGACGACGGCATCGCGCGGGGCGAGACCATAGAAGGTGATCGCCGGGCCTTTGAGATCCGCGTGCGACAGGGTCGGTTCAAGCTCGGCCAGCGTGGTTGCAATAATCTGCTGGTCAGCGCGGCTGACGTTTTCGATGATGGTCACGGGCGTTGCCGGATCGGCACCATGCATCAGCAGGCGGCCTTGAATAAAGCGGGCGGATTTCTTGCCCATGTAGATCGCGGCGACTTCACCGGGGGCGGCCAGTGCCTTCCAGTCGTGATCGGCATAGCCCTTGGTGTCATGCCCGGTGATCAGGCGTACAGCCGAATTTCTGCCGCGCTTGGTCAGACTTTGGCCGATATTGGCCACAGCCGCAGAGGCGGCGGTAATACCGGGGACGATGGTGTAGGGGATGTCATGGGCCTCAATCGCGGCGATTTCCTCATCCAAGCGGCCAAAGACGGTTGGATCGCCTGCTTTCAGGCGGACAACATGATGCCCGTCCAGCGCATGCTTCACGATCAGCGCGTCGATGTCTGACTGCGCCATGGATTTGCCAAAACCCTCTTTGCCCGCATCAATGATGATCGCCTCACGGCGGGCCAGCTCAAGTATTTCACCCGTGACCAGACGGTCGTGGATGACGACATCGGCTTTATCGAGCGCATTGCGCGCTTTGAGCGTCA
>CBDTVH010000199.1:0-5096 GCA_965363665.1 uncultured Yoonia sp.
CTTGAAAAAGTCGTGGCAGATCAACTGGATCAGATCGAAAAGCTGACCGGGGATGCAGCCGCGGCGGCCCAGGCGCGGGCGCCGCAAGTGAAGGAAAATCTGACGCTGGCATTGCGCCGGGTGATGGACGATGTCGGCGAGGTTGAGGAAGCCCGGGTCGCGCAAGAGCTTGCGATGCTTGCGGTGAAATCCGATGTGACCGAAGAGATCGACCGCCTGGGCGCGCATGTAAGCGCTGCGCGTGATCTTTTGGCGCAAGACAAGCCCTCGGGCCGCAAACTGGATTTTCTTGCACAGGAATTTAACCGAGAGGCGAATACACTTTGCGCCAAGGCCCAGGCGCCTGCGCTGACCGCCATCGGGCTTGACCTGAAGGCGGTGATCGACCAGATGCGCGAGCAAATTCAGAATGTGGAGTAACCAATGACCCGACGCGGCCTGCTTATCATCCTGTCGTCACCTTCGGGGGCCGGCAAATCCACGTTGGCGGGCCGTTTGCGCGAATGGGATGAAACGCTGCAATTCTCGGTCTCGGCCACCACCCGACCGGCGCGCGAGGGTGAGATTGACGGCAAGGATTATTTTTTCGTCTCCGTTCCTGAATTTCAGGAACAGGTGGCGCAGGGCGGGATGTTGGAACATGCCCGGGTTTTTGGCAATTACTACGGCTCCCCCAGAGCCCCGGTACAGACAGCCATCGAAAGCGGCCGCGATGTTCTGTTCGATATTGATTGGCAGGGCGCGCAGCAAATCAGCAACTCGGCCTTGCAGGAACATGTGCTGTCGATATTCATTCTGCCGCCCTCGATCACCGAATTGCACCGGCGTCTGGTCAACCGGGGGCAGGATGCGCCTGATGTGATCGAAGGGCGCATGCAGAAAAGCTGGGATGAAATCAGCCATTGGGATGGCTATGATTATGTTCTGGTCAACGACGATCTGGATACGACGGAACAACAACTCAAGACGATTATCAGCGCCGAACGATTGCGCCGGTCGCAGCAGCCGCAATTGGTGGATCACGTCCGCGCGTTACAGTCCGAATTTGGAGACCGCACATGAGCCTTTATGCCCTCGGGGATGTGACCCCTCAGTTCGCAGATGACGCCTGGATTGCACCGGGTTGCTATATCGTCGGCGATGTCGTGCTGGAGGCGAAAGCCTCTGTCTGGTTTGGCAGCACCTTACGCGGCGACAATGAGCGCATCACGATCGGGGCGGGCAGTAACGTGCAGGAAAACAGCGTACTTCACACCGATATGGGGTATCCGCTGACGATCGGCGCAGGCTGCACGATTGGGCACAAGGCGATGCTACATGGCTGCGTGATTGGTGAGAATTCGTTGATCGGAATGGGGGCCACGGTGCTGAACGGTGCCGTGATTGGAAAGAACTGCCTGATCGGGGCAGGGGCGCTGGTCACGGAGAACAAGGTGATCCCGGATGGATCGCTGGTGATGGGCGTGCCGGGTAAAGTCATCCGGGAGCTTGATGAAAAAGCAATCGACGGTCTGCGATTGTCTGCACTGCACTATCAGGAAAACGCGGCACGGTTCGCACGGGATTTGCGCGCGCTGACCTAGCCGTCGTTTGCGATTTCCGGCATGATCAGCAGATCGAAATCAAGATCCGGTGCCTGTGATCGCACCTCTGCGCGGACCATGTCGGTGTTTGGCATCTCTTCCGTGATGGCGCGGTATCGTCCGGTGAACTTCATTTCTTGCAACCATCCGGCAACCTCGATGACATCGAAATCTGCACTGACGATCGGTGAAAGGATCAATTCAGGGGCTATTCGCAACAACATGTCGCTACTCAGATCTGCGTACCGTGCAAAGTTGCATCTTTCGATCGAGGATGTCAGTCGCCCCTGTGCCCGCCAGCGCGCCAGGTCCCCGATGACCAGAATCTGCTCTGTGGTTGCGTCTTCATAATGCGGTGTCTCGACTATGTCGGCCTTCTGTGCCAATTTATTCATGAAATACTATTTCTCTTTTTCACGCCCCGTGCCGTCGTCTTATGGGCATGTTTAACCACAAAGCAACCTTGAGTTGCCAAAAACGACAGAACTGTACTGAGGCATTTTGCCCCGGGGTTTGCGAATGTTCTGAAAAGGCTTAATAAAACCCGATGGCCGTTGAACAGATTGTGCCCCTTATTAATGCGCTTCCGATGGCTGTGTTGCTGATTGGCCGCGATGAACGCGTGCGCGCGGCCAATGCGCCCGTCGATCTGATTCTTGGCCCGGACCTGATCGGCAAGCATTACATCACGGCGCTGCGCCAGCCTGCCGTGATCGCGGCGATCGCCCAGACGCAACGGTCGGGTGACGCACAGGTCGTGCGTTACAATGGGCGCACCGGGCCTAGGGACACGGTGTACCGGGTCAGTGTGGCGGCGGCCGACGGCGATATTCTCTTGACGTTCGAAGATCAGACCGCAGCAGATGAAGCCGGGCAGATGCGCCGCGACTTTGTGGCCAACGTCAGCCACGAACTGCGCACGCCGCTTACCGCGTTGTTGGGTTTCATCGAGACACTGGGTGGTGCCGCGCGCGATGATCCTGCGGCCCCCGCCACCGATTGCGAAGGGCGATGGCGACCGCTTTCTTGGCATCATGGCCCATGAAGCAAACCGGATGCGGCGGCTGGTCGATGATCTGATGTCACTGAGCCGAGTTGAAGAGGACGAACGCGTGCGCCCACGCGCGCATGTTGATCTGGCAGCTTTGCTGGCGTCGGTGATCAAAGGGCTGGAACCGCAAGCCAGCGTCGCCGGTGTCACGGTGAGCCTTCATCTGGAAACATCCGACGAAATGGTACCGGGGGATGCGGGCCAGCTGGTGCAGGTGTTTACCAACCTCGTAGAGAACGCGATCAAGTACGGCGCGTCTGGCGGAACGGTGTCGGTCAGTTTGATGCCGCCCGCCATGAACCAGCGACTGCGCGAGGAGGCCCTTCAGGTCAGCGTGTCCGACAAGGGTGATGGCATACCAGAACACCACATCGCCCGCCTGACCGAGCGTTTTTACCGGGTCGACAACCACCGCTCGCGCGAAGTGGGCGGGACCGGTCTGGGGTTGGCGATCGTAAAGCACATCATCAATCGCCACAGGGGCCGCCTGCTGATTGAAAGCCAAGAGGGGCAGGGCACGACCGTGTCTGTTTTCCTGCCGACCGGCCCACTGTCATAAAACTTTTACACTACTGTCACAAAAGCTTCTGGCAGGCAGCCTAGTGGTGCCCGTGATGGTGGGGCGGCTCGCGCGCCACCAATGTTTGACTGACAGGAGTAAACGGATGTCTTTCATGAAGCTGACCGCGACGACAGCGGCCCTTGCCCTTACTGCCACAACTTCTTTTGCACGTGACAACGTGCAGGTTGCCGGATCTTCCACGGTGTTGCCATACGCGGCCATCGTTGCCGAACTTTTCGGCGAAAACTTTGATTTCCCGACACCCGTTGTCGAATCAGGTGGTTCTTCCGCTGGCCTGAAGCGTTTTTGTGAAGGCACTGGTGAGAATACCCTGGACATCGCCAACGCATCCCGCGCCATTCGCCCGGCCGAGGTTGAAGTCTGCGCTGAAAATGGCGTCGAAGACATCATCGAAGTGCGCATCGGCTATGACGGCATCGTCTTTGCATCCGATATCAACGGCCCGTCCTTCGCATTCACACCAGAAGACTGGTACAAGGCGCTGGCCAACGAGCATTTCATCGACGGTGAACTGGTCGCCAACACATTCGAAACCTGGGACCAGGTGAACCCTGATCTTCCCGCGCAGCCTATCCAGGCCTTCATCCCCGGCACCAAGCACGGCACACGTGAAGTGTTCGAGGAAAAAGTGATCCTTGCCGGATGCGAAGAGGGCGGGTTCTTGCAGGCAATGCTTGACGCGGGCGTTGACGAAGACACAGCCGAAGAGAAATGCATGGCGATCCGCACAGACGGGCGCTCGGTGGACATCGACGGTGATTATACTGAAACACTGGCCCGTATCGCGGCTGACAATAACGGGATCGGCGTGTTCGGTCTGTCGTTCTATGAAAACAACACCGACAAGCTGCAAGTTGCCACGATGAACGGTGTTGTCCCGACCACCGAAAGCATCGCAGCGGCAGAATATCCAGTGTCCCGCCCCCTGTATTTCTACATCAAGGCGGCCCACATCGGTGTGATCCCCGGTTTGAAGGAATACGCCGAATTCTTCGTCTCTGACGACATTGCAGGCCCTGATGGTCCATTGGCCGAATATGGATTGGTGTCTGACCCTGAACTGATGAAGGTTCAGGAAACAGTTTCGAATGAAATGGTGATGGGTTCCGGCTCTTAACCTCGACGAATGCCTCGGGGGCGTCTATGGATGCCCCCGAAACACCCCGGCTTATGGAAAATATCCCATGCAATCGCTGACGACCCCGCTTCTCTTGATCTTTGCGTTGGCCGTCATCGGCTATTTTCTGGCTAAATCCCGTGCCTTGCAGGTGGCGGGGGGTGACATCCGCTCTTTGGTGTCCTTGCCCAGCCAGCACGCGTTGAACACGGCGCTTGCGACTGCTGTTCCACCGACCGCTGCCGTTCTTCTTTTCGCCCTTTATGCACGTCTGTCCGAAGGCGAGCCGAACTGGCTCTTTTCGCTGGTTATCCTGGGCCTTGGTGTGACGGGTTTTGCCTTGTCGCTGATCGGGATCAAGACCGAAAGCCGCGCACGCACCTATGCCGAGCGCTGGATTTTGGGTTTGCTCATCTTCGCTTCTAGCATCGCGATCATGACGACCGTTGGCATTGTCTTCTCGATGCTGTTTGAGTCGCTGAATTTCTTTGGTCAATACGACTGGCGCGATTTCTTCTTCTCGACCACATGGTCACCGAACTTTCGTGGCAACTCTGATCTGGGGATCATTCCGCTGCTGTGGGGCACGTTATACGTCAGCTTCATCGCGCTGCTATTCGCCGTTCCCGTCGGGCTTTTTGCAGCGATCTATCTGTCGGAATATGCATCCCCGCGTATGCGCTCTGTCGCCAAGCCATTGATCGAGGTTCTGGCCGGTATTCCACGATTGTTTATGGTCTCTTCGCGCTTATCACCGTAGGC
>CBDTVH010000200.1:0-5082 GCA_965363665.1 uncultured Yoonia sp.
TTGGCGGGCATATGCGGACTGTGCGCCGCATCAAACCGCAGCAGGTCCAAACGGGGCTATAGCGGGGCGGTCCTGCCACCTATAGATTAAGCAATGACAGCGTTGCCGCTTTGATCGTTGCGAGGCGTGAACGCAAATTCGTGATATCTTTAACCCCGTACTTTGCGTTGAGGCTGGTGGAATAAAAGAAATCAGCGATCTCCTCGATGCTTGGTGCGGTTGGGGGATGGCCGTTTGTCGCTGTCCTCATCATCTGCGAAATCGCGGTCTGCCATTGATCGTCAAGAACTGACGTTTCTTCGGACGCCGCCTTGTGCATACCGTCCATGAGCTCGGCCCAGTCGGGTGCCGCCCGGATCAACTCAAACCATTTCAGAGGGCCCAGGTCATGAAAGGCGGTCAGTTTTTCATCAACTGTTTGGGCATCCGCCCAGCTTTCCATGACGGCCGCAAAGGTCTCTTCGCCAGCGTGACGGACAACGGCCCGCAAAATCTCTTCCTTGCCGGGAAACGCGTTGTAAACGGTTTGGCGCGCGACACCTGCTTCTGTCGCGATATCGCCCATTGTCGTCTTGGAATAGCCATAGCGCCCAAACATCTTGGCGGCGGCTTTGACGATGATGAGGTTCTTTTCAGTCATGAAATTGATTTGACAGGTCGATGGAAATCTGTCAATTAGACTTAAAATGACTAATTGTCCAATAGGCGGAGAAAATATCACATGCGGCTGGTGGTGAATGGCGAAGAACGCGAAGTGGATGTTGAAGGCGACATGCCGCTGCTTTGGATTCTGCGGGATGAACTGGGCTTGAAGGGGACAAAATACGGCTGTGGTATCGCGCAGTGTGGCGCGTGTACCGTGCACATGGATGGCCTTGCAGTCCGCAGTTGCCAAATTGCTGCGGAAACGGCCGAAGGCGCTGAAATTACAACGATCGAGGGCCTTGGCACACCGGATGCGATGCATGCGGTTCAAGAGGCATGGGTCGCGCATCAGGTCGCGCAATGCGGCTACTGCCAGTCGGGGCAAATCATGCAGGCGGCATCGTTGCTGGATACAAACCCCGCGCCGACAGACGAAGATATCGACATCGTAATGGGCGGCAATCTCTGCCGCTGTGGCACGTACCCCCGCATCCGCGCCGCAGTAAAGACTGCGGCAGCCAAGTTGCAGGAGGCCTGATTTATGGGACGTCTGAGAACAATCGGTCGCCGCACCTTTCTGATCGGGTCCGCGGCGGTCTTGGGTGGCGTCGCCTTCGGAACCTACATGGTCGCGCGCCCCCTTGAGAATCCTTTGGCCGCAGGGCTAGGCGAGGGCGAGGCCGCGTTCAACCCGTTCGTCAAACTCACCTCTGACAAGATCACGCTGATTGTACCTCATGCTGACCTGGGCCAAGGCGTGCAATCCTCGCAGGCGGCACTTATCGCCGAAGAACTGGACATTGATGTCGAGCAAGCCGAACTGAGCTTTGGTGAACCGGCGGCGGCCTATTACAATACCGCCTTTGCGGAAGAAGGCGTGCCTTTCATGTCCTTTGATGACGGATCGGTTGCCGAAACGATGCGTGACGTCGTAGGCGGCGTTTTGAAGGTGATCGGTATTCAGGGCACGGGCGGCTCAACCTCTATGCCTGACCAATATGAAAAGCTGCGCATGGCTGGTGCCGTCGCGCGCGAGACGATCAAAGCCGCTGCAAGTGAACGGACAGGCGTGCCTGTGTCGCAGCTCAGCACGGCGCGTGGTGCGGTTGAACTGCCTGATGGGACTACCATTGCATACATCGATCTGGCCGCAGATGCCGCCGCGATAGCACCGGTGACCAACATCACGCTGCGCGATCCATCAACCTGGTCGAAAGTCGGCAAGGCCATGATGCGCACGGATACGCTGGCCAAATCAACCGGGACGCAGTCGTTCGGTATCGACATCGCCTTGGACGGGATGGTCTATGCGTCGGTCAGAACCAATCCACGCAAGGGTGGCGCGATGAACGGCTATGACGCCACCGACGCCAAGGCGATGCGGGGCGTGCGGTCGATTGTCCCTGTGAAGAACGGCATCGCTGTTGTCGCGGACAACACCTGGCGTGCCATTCAGGCGGTGAACGCAATTGACGTTGATTGGGGGCCGGCCCCTTATCCCGCCGAGATGGATGGCCATTGGGCCGAAGTTGCTGCCAGTTTCGTTGCAGATCGTCTGGATCGGGAATGGCGCGCCGATGGGGATGTCGAGGCCGCGCTTTCAGCCGCCGATGTGATCACCATCGAAAATCGCGCACCTTATGTGGCGCATCAGCCGCTTGAACCGCTCAATGCGACCGTGCGGGTCACGGATCAGGGGGTCGAGGTCTGGAGCGGCCACCAGATGCCCCGTTTCGTCCAACAACAGGTTGCGGCGATTGCAGGCGTCGCTGCGGAGCAGGTGACGTTCCACAACCAGTTTTCCGGCGGCAGCTTCGGTCACCGATTGGAGTTTGAACACCTTAAGCAAGCCACCGAGATCGCGATGACGATGCCGGGAACGCCTGTCAAAATGACCTATAGTCGCGAGGAAGACTTCCTTCAGGATTTCACCCGACAGATCGCCATGTCACGCGCAAAGGGTGTGGTTGAGAATGGTCAGGTGACTGCCTTGTCGCTGGATATTGCGTCGCCATCCGTGCTTGGTTCACAAGGTGCGCGGATGGGGCAGGGCATACCCGGTCCAGATATGCAGATCGTCGCGGGTGCCTGGAACATGCCATACAGCATTGCCAACCTGCGCGTGCGGGGATACCGCGTTCCCGAGCTTGCGCCGATCAGTTCCTGGCGGTCGGTGGGTGCCAGCCATGCGGGTTTCTTTGCAGAAAATGCGCTGGATGAGCTGATCCGCATCGCCGGTGCCGACCCTATGGAGGAACGTTTGCGACTGGTAAACCATCCTGTCCACCGCACCGTATTGGAGACTGTGGCGGAGATGTCGAATTGGGGTGAAGTCCTTGGCCCAAATCGCGGTCGCGGTCTTGCCTTGGTTGAAAGCTTCGGGGTGCCGGTTGCCGAAGTCATTGACGTCACGATGACCGATGACGGCATCCGGGTCGACAAGGTTTATGTGGCCGCCGATGTGGGCAAGGTGATTGATCCGATCAATTTCGAAAATCAGGTCCAGGGCGGTGTTGTCTGGGCGCTTGGTCACGCGATCAACTCGGAAATCACGTATTCCGACGGGATGGCAGAGCAGACGAATTATCACGCAGCCGAAGGTATGCGCATATTCCAGACACCGGACATCATCGTGCGCGGACTGGAAAACGCGCAGAAAATTCGCGGGATCGGCGAACCACCCGTACCGCCGGCTGCGCCAGCTTTGGCGAGCGCAATCTTTGATGCGACGGGCGCGCGTCTGCGCGAGATGCCGTTCAACAAGTTCATGGATTTCGTATAGGGGCGCCCGGCATGAAGACGATCACGATGGTGGGCCTGATGCTTGCCTTGGCGCTGCCGGTCTTTGCCGAGGGTGAAAACGTCACGATCAACGTGCCTGCTGAGGGATCAGTCAGTCTTGACGAGGGCGCTGAGGCTTGGCTGCGGATTTACGAAGTCACGTCGCACCCGCGTTGTTCCAACTGCCACGTCGGGGCCAGCAACCGGCCGATGTGGTCGGGGTCCAGCTATGGCACAACCCGCCCGCACGGTATGAACGTCAACGCAGGCGACAGCCGGATCGGTGCGGAATATGTGCAATGCAGCACCTGCCATGCATATCGTGAGGGTTTGAATGATGTGCCGCACGCAGCACCGCAGGTTGCGATGAACTGGCAGCTTGCCCCGGTTGAGGCGGAGTGGTTCGGCAAATCCTCGGAAGAGATATGCAACCAGCTGCGTGATCCCGAACGCAACGGTGGCCGTGATTTCCGCGAGATTGCCAGCCACCTTGATCATGATCTGATCCTGCATTGGGCCTGGAACCCGGGCGGCGGGAGAGAGCCTGCACCCTACAGCCTGCAAGAGCACGTCAATGACGTCCTTGCGTGGGGTGCCGCAGGCTACCCCTGTCAGAACGACAGATGAGGTAGAGATGATGTCACGAACAAAAGGGGCAATGCGTTGGGGCGCGAACTTTGCCGCCATTTCGGCAGCGCTACATCTGCTTGCATTGGTGGTCAGCGCATTCAGCACCGAAGCGTTGCTGATGTTGCCCGCCGCGATTGTCTATGCCGGGTTGGCCTATGGGCTGTTGCAGGGGTGGCGTTGGCTGGCCTACATCGCGTTCATCGTTTTCCTTATTGGCACCAGCTTTGCCATCAGCGGCATTTGGACGCCGGGTGATGTGCCGGGTTGGATCCATGCAAGTATCGCAGTGGCAAATGGTCTGACAGCCGCCGCCCTGTTCGGCGCTCTTTGGAAGTCGCCCGACCCGGCTGTTTAGTACCAATCGCGATTCGGAAACCAGCTTTTCGGGGCGCCGCATCCCTGCGACGCCCCCGTTTGTCATTCCCCCAGTTCAGGACGCCGCTTTGACGGCGCGTCTGGTCAGGACCTTGACCAGATGAGCGCGATACGCGGGACTGCCATGTAGATCTTCGATCAGGTTATCGGCGCTGACACTCAGCCCGGCCAGGGCGTTGGCTGAAAAATCAGCGCTGAGTGCTGCTTCGGCCTCAGCCCAGCGGTACACGCCTTCGCCGGACGCACCGGTCACGGCCACGCGCACACCGTCGCTGTATTTGGCGACAAACACACCCACCAAGGCAAACCGGGAGGCAGGTTGCACGAATTTTTGGTAGTTTGCCTTTTCGGGGATGGGAAAAGACACGCCTGTGATGATTTCGCCTTCTTCAAGGGCGGTTTCGAACATCCCCTGAAAGTAGTCATCAGCCGCAATGTCGCGCGTGTTGGTCGTGATCGTCGCCCCGGACCCAAGAGCCGCCGCCGGATAACACGCCGCGGGGTCATTGTTGGCCAGTGATCCGCCGATCGTACCGCGGTTGCGCACCGCCGGATCGCCGATATTGGCGGCAAGGCCTGACAGCCCGGGATAGGATTGCGCCGTTTCGGATGCGACGACGGCATGGGTTGTTGCCCCGCCGATCCTGATGG
>CBDTVH010000201.1:0-5053 GCA_965363665.1 uncultured Yoonia sp.
CCTTCATCCGGACCTTCAGCGTGTCAGTATCCTGGATCGTGCCAATGTTCATGCGAATGCGCTGGGCCGCGCGGGGGTCGCGTAGCTGCCACTGACCGTCAGCGGTTTGCAACAGCCGCTTCCACTTGTCATACGCACGCAGCGCATAGCCACCCGTCGCGCAGAAATCGAGGCAATCATCAAAAGCGGCCCGCGACAACGCACGGTACGCCCCGACCGATCTGATCTCTTGATACAGATAATCGGCATCAAACGGGCCTGCGCAGGCCCTGATCAGGATATGTTGGCAAAGCACGTCGCGGGGGCCGGGGCCCTTTGGATCGCCGTCAAGGTCATGCGCCTTGACGGCTTCCAGCGCTGCGACACACTCAACCACCTCAAATCGGTTTGCAGGCACAAGCAATGCCTTGGATGGGGCATTGTAGCGGTGATTGGCGCGCCCGATCCTTTGAACCAATCGTTTGACGTTCTTGGGTGCGCCGACCTGCACAACCAGATCAACGTCGCCCCAATCAATCCCCAGATCTAGCGACCCTGTGCAGACGATTGCACGTAGTTGACCTGCAACCATCGCGGCTTCAACCCTTTCACGTTGCTCGCGGGCCAGACTGCCATGGTGAATCCCGATCGGCAGATCGTCGGTGTTGGCCAGCCAAAGGTTGTGAAAGAAGATCTCAGCTTGCGCGCGGGTGTTATGAAAGATTAGCGTCGTCTTATGTTGCTTGACCTGTTCCAGTACGGCGGGGATCGCGTATTTGGCCCCGCCCCCGGTCCAGGGTGGTTTTTCCTCGGTGATCAGCATGGAGATGTCAGGGTCCGGCCCCGGATCAGCGTTGATGATTGTGCAGGGATCCGGGTGTCGCGCCAATTCAGCGGCGATCGCGGCGGGGTCTTCGACCGTGGCCGACAGCCCGACGCGCCGCATGTCAGGGGCAAGTGTCTGCAATCGGCTCAGCGCCAACATCAGCTGGTCGCCGCGTTTGCTTTCTGCAAGGGCGTGGATTTCATCGACGATGATCCGTTGCAGGCCCTTGAAGATGCGAGGCGCGTCTTCATAGCTTGTCAGCAATGCCAGTGATTCAGGGGTCGTTAGCAGAATATGCGGCGGGTCCGCGCGCTGCCTGCGCTTTTGGGTGTAGGATGTATCGCCGGTGCGGTCTTCGATCCTGATGGGAAGGTCCATTTCGGCCACTGGCGTGCGCAGATTACGTTTGATGTCTGCGGCCAATGCCTTGAGCGGTGACACATAGAGCGTGTGCAACCCCTCATGCGCCCCATCTGCAAGTTCGATCAACGACGGCAGAAAGCCCGCCAGCGTCTTGCCACCACCGGTCGGTGCTATCAACATCAGCGCGGGTGCCGTGGATTTATCAAGCATATCCTGTTGGTGAGGATGGATGGCCCAGCCGCGGCGCGCGAACCAGTTTTCAAATTGATGGGGCAGGGCGTTCATAAAGCTAAAGTGACCCTCGATCAGGGCGCGTCAAGACGCACTTTACGGTTTGCGCCGTGGTTGCAGTTTGCAAATGGCGCTTTGAACGGCCAATGGCAGCGCGGTCGCAGCACCGGGTGCGATATCAAGGGCAGAGGCCACGTCCTTGTCCAAGATACCGATTGTGTTGTCGGGTTCATAACCATCTCGCGCAAACTCAATTTCGTTGAAACCGGATGCCAGCCAATTCTGCCCCGAGGCCGTGTTGATCAGCGCCAGCAGCCTGGCTTCATCCACGCCTTCTGCATCTGCCCAATCCAGCACCAGGCGGGTCATTGCGGTATTGGATGCGGCCAAAAGGTTGTTAAGCACTTTTGCCGTCATGCCGGCGCCAAACGCACCCATATCGTGCACGTGCGTACCCATCGCTTTTAGCAAAGGGGCGACTTGATCTGCCGGACCTCCTGTCATGAAGGTTAACGTTCCCGCGTCCGCCTTGACCTGTGCGCCCGACATCGGGGCGTCGATCAACGCGATATGGTCAGGAATGCGTTCGCGTAAACCTTTGACATATTTGGGGAAAGCGTTGAGCTGATGACAATGCACGTCAGGTGGGCGGCATTCTTGATCACGGCTTGGTCATCAAAAAGCAGCGCGTCAGTCTGGGTCGTGTCACGCACGACGGTGATCAGGGTTGTCAGCCCGGCGACAAACTCCGAAACGCTTGTGCCCACACCTTCCAACGGGCGCACATCGAAGCCACGCGCTTCAAACCCCGCCTTTTGCAGATTGCGCAGCATCCCCATACCCATGCGGCCACATCCAGCGACACCAACGATATCTGCCATCATTTCCTCCAATGAAAAAGGCTTCCCACAGGGTAGAGGGAAGCCTTGGTCTTGGAAATGTCGAAAGGGGTTAGTGAATGATCTCTTCTTCTTTCACGAACATGTTCGCCCATGCGCGGTCGATCAGTTCAGGTGACATCTGATACGGGATGCCTTCGAATTCACAGATCGAAATCATCTGGTCGATCAGGAAGATCGGCTGATAGTTCGCATAAACATTGTCGATCTCGGGGTAGCGCACGTTCAGCAAATGAACGAGTGTATCCTCATCCAGCGGCATTTTGCGTTTCCGCGCCACCATGGCGAAAATCTTCAGATAGTCTTCCTGAATGGGTCCATCGATTTTGATCTTGAAGAAGATACGACGCAGGGCCGCTTTGTCGAAGATCTCGTTGGGGTGGAAGTTGGTCGAGAACACAACAAGCGTGTCGAAGGGGACTTCGAATTTTTCACCCGATTGCAGGGCCAGAATGTCCTTGTTTTCCTCCAGCGGAACGATCCAGCGGTTCACAAGGGTCTGTGGTGGTTCCTGCTGACGACCAAGGTCGTCTACGATGAAGATGCCGCCGGTCGATTTCAGCTGCAAAGGCGCCTGATAGGTTCGCGCAGTCGGGTTATAGACAAGGTCCAGCATGGACAGTGACAATTCACCACCGGTGATCACGGTGGGGCGTTCGCAACGGACATAGCGCGTATCGAAACGACCGGATGTACGGCGCAGGCTGGTCGGATCATCAACGTCATCTTCGGCAGCACTGTGCACGATGGGGTCATAAACGGTGATCACCTGACCGGAGTATTCAATCGCGCGGGGCACATAGATCTTGTCCCCCAAGGCATCGCGAATACCGTTTGAAATCGAGGACTTACCGTTACCCGGTGGGCCATACATCAGGATCGAACGACCGGCACTGACCGCAGGACCAAGGTTTGACAGCAGATCATCCGGCAGGATCAAGTGGCCCATGGCAGTCTGCAACTGGTCGCGCGTCAACTGGATGTTGCGGATCGACTGGCGCTGAATCTGCTGGCGATAGATATCAAGCGGGACAGGCATCGCGCCGTAGTATTCGGATTGACCCAAGGCATCCAGCGCGCGGGCGCGACCTGCGTCGGTCAACTGATAGCCCATTTCGTTGCCGCTGTTGGCGTTCAGTGTCCCTGTCGCCTCCAACAAAAGCTGACCGCGGGCCATATCCACCAGCTCTTGCGTCACGGGGACGGGCAGACAGATCGCCCGGCTGATCGCCGATACCAGATCAAGGTTCATGCGGAACATCGTCTTGATCAAGATATCGCGCATCATGGCGAGCGGCAAAAGCATGCCTTCGATGCTGCGGGGCGCAGGTGGCGCCATTACGCTGGAAGTTTGCACGTTCATTTATAATCCCGCCCATCACAAAATTTTACACCGGCCGTAGAGTCGGTCCAGTCTTGGGAAATGTTAACAATAACTGTGGCAAAATAGTGAACAAAGATGTGCCTGTCCAAGGCATTGACCAATTCCTCACAGGTAAATCGCCGCAGACACAAGATATAGCAAAAGCGTCATGCTAAGGGGGAAGCCCTTTGGGAAATACCAGCCCGCATTCCAGCTTTTCCATTCCGCGACCGGGCGTTTCAGCGGCGTCAGGCGGAACAGCGTATGGACGATCAAAGCCGCAATCAGGCTGGCTGCGAATATACGCAGGATCACTTCAATGTCTGCCATCACAAAATAGGGGGCCATGGCGGCGATAAGCTTGGCATCCCCACCGCCCATGAACCGCAGCGCCCAAAGCGCCATGCAGACAACCAGCGCGACCGGGAAATGCAGCCATTGCCAGAAATACATTTCCCATCCGAACGCAAACGGACCCAATATGGCATAGACGACCATCACCACGATCACCGATTTGTTGGTGATCTTCATGTCGCGCATGTCATTCCAGGAAATGAACAACGCCATCGGGATGACAGCCGGAAGAAACCAATAAGCCGCCTGAGCTGTCATACCCATGGATGCCTAGTTTACCGCGTTATTGTCGAGGGCTTCCAGCGCGCGTACGGCTTCCTCAAAATATTGCGGATGGGTGTTGATCGCATCGTTCAACAGCGATTTGCCGATCGTGATGTCATTTTGCTTGATAGCAGCCAAAGCCAATGTGTGCATCAACTGTGCCCGTTCAATCTGGGTCATTGGCACGACGGGCAAGGTATAATTGCGCTGCGCGCCACGGGCCAGGACAAGGTTGTTCTTGGCCGTGAACATATTGCCGTTAAAGCGCAGGGCATCGACGAACATACGCTCTGCCGCGGGATAGTCGCCCCGTGTCAGCTTGGAGAAGCCCCAGTTGTTGTAAACCGTCGCAGGGCGTGTCGTCAGGCCGACCGCAGTCTCGTAAAAACTGTCTGCCTTGTCCCATTGCTGACGACTGTCGGCGACCATGGCTTCGAGGCGATAACGCTTGAATGTTTCATGTGTGGGCGGAATGGTATTGAGCGTCGCTGCCGCATCATCCCACTGGTTGGCGCGAATGAATGCATCGGCAAGATCCACGCGATCAACGTTATTTGCTTCTTCATTGGCCACCACCATCTGCCACGCGCCGACGGCTTCGCTGGGGCGTTTCGCGCGCACCAGTGATTTGGCCAGACCGCGCTGGAGGTCGATGCGTCCGGGGTCATTCGCATTTGCATTTGCGAAATAGCGGACTGCTTCGTCAGGGTCGCCAACCGTCAGCATCACATCATTGAGGTTGGTTTCATCGACGACGTTGATATCTTGCAGGGC